>JBOFQO010000403.1:0-1552 GCA_051660925.1 Silanimonas sp.
GCTGTCGCCCCGGCGGCGATGGATCTCGTACAGCACCTTTTCGGCCATCGCCACGGGCAGGCTGGTGGGCGTGTCCTTGGCGACCTCAAGGGCGTGGCGGGCCTGGCGCTCGGCCGACGCTGTGCGTCCGGCCGCCAGCAGCATCTCGGCGTCCAGCGCGTAGGCCTCGGCCACCAAGCGTGGGTAACGCGTGCCTTCGACCTGCCCGAGCCGCGCCGCCATCAGGGCGAGTGCAGCGTCGAGACGTTCGCGGTCGCGGAGGAAGCGCGTCTGCTCGATGGTATTGAATGCCCCCAGGATGCTCGATTCGTTCGCCCGCTCGCAGATCGCGTCGACCGCGAGGAAGTCGCTGTCCTGCAGCGTGAGGTCGGCGGTGCCGCGTCGCGCCTTCACGTCGAACATGCTTGCGGCGCAGGCGTTGCGTGGGCTGGGGTGGTTGTCGAGGATGCGACGCGCGTACCAGCGCGACAGCTGGGGCTTGTCGAGTTCGGAATAGAACACCGCCGCCACCCGCCACACTTCGGCAATGCCCTCACGAAGCAATGGGTCGTCCGTCGATTCCAGCGTGGACGCCGTCTGCAGCGCCTGGCCCAGCTCTCTCAGCCCGACGTCGAACTCGCGCGTCCCCGCCCTCAGGTTCACCACGTACGCCGCCGCCCGCAGCCGCAGTGCCCGGTCCTCTGCCGATTCGGCCAGCGGCTTCGCCAGTGCGATCGCGTCGGCGAAGCGACCTTCCAGCGCCGTGCGATACGCCTGCAGGAACTGCAGGTACTCGCGCTGCGCGACGTTCGCGGGCGGCGGCCGGTCTTCCAGGGCGCGCACTTCGGCGACGAAGGTCTGAGGGTCCTGCGTCCGCAGTTCGAAAAGACGCTGCATGTGCGTCTGAAGGGCGCGGTCGGTGCCGTCGCTGTTTGGCTCTGCCGCGCGCGCCTGACCGCCGCCCAGGGCCAGAGTCATGAGCAAGATCAGGGCGGCCACGGTGCGCATGCTCAGGCCGCTTCGAGCGCGTTGGCGCGGTCGGCCACGATGACGCGGTCGCGACCGTCGTGCTTCGCGCGGTAGAGCGCGCGGTCGCTGCGCTCGAGCAGGGCCTGCAAATCGTGGCCGCATTCGTGGGTGCCGGTGATGCCGAAACTCGCCGTCACCATGATTGCGAGGCCGGCGTCGGTTCGCGCCTGCGCACCGGCGATGGCGGCGCGCAGGGCTTCGGCATGCGCCAGCGCCTCGTCGGGCGTGGCGTTCTCCAGCAGCACGGCGAACTCCTCGCCGCCGAGGCGGCCAATCCAGCGCGGCATCGCGGCGGGCACCGCACGTGCCGCCTCGCTGGCGGCGCGCAGCACCGCGTCGCCGGCCAGGTGCCCATGGCGGTCGTTGACGCGCTTGAAGTGGTCGAGGTCGAAGGCCACCAGCATCAGCGGCTGATGGCGAGCGCGGCAGCGGGTGACGGCGGCCCCGGCCAGCTCGGTGAAGTGCTGCCGGGTGGCGAAGCCGGTGAGCGCGTCGGTCTGCGCGAGGGCGCGGAAGCGCTGCGCACCGCGCCGCAGCCGCCACC
>JBOFQO010000404.1:0-2628 GCA_051660925.1 Silanimonas sp.
CCGGCCTCGCCGAGCGCGACGCCGAGCACCGCAGGCGCCTGCTGCTGAACGCGTCGCCCGTGGACGCGCCCGCGCTCAGCATCGTCGTGCCCGCCGGCCCCGGCGAGCGCGACTGGGCCGCGCTATGGGACGACCTGCCGGAGGACGACGCGGTGGAGCGGCTGCTCGTCCTCGTTGAGGGCGACGCGCTGCGCGCCGTGCCGCCGGGCACGCGACTGCTGTGTGCGCCGCGCGGACGCGCGGTCCAGCTCGACGCCGGCTGGCGGGCGGCACGGGCCGCGACGGTCTGGTTCCTGCACGCCGACTCGCGCGTGGACGCCGCGACGGTGGCCTCCGCACGCCGCGCTGCGGCCGGCTTCGCGGCGGGCGACACGCCAGCGCTGTGCTGGTTCGACCTCGGCTTTCACGACGGGCCGCGCGCGATGGCGATCAACGCCTTCGGTGCCAACCTGCGCAGCCGTTGGTTCGGGCTGCCCTTCGGCGACCAGGGCTTCCTCGCGCCGCGTTCGCTGCTGGAATCGCTGGGCGGCTTCGACGCCGGCGTCGGCCGCGGCGAGGACCACGCTTTCGTGCACGCGGTGCGCCGCGCCGGCCTGCCGCTGCAGCGCCTGCCCGGGCGCGTGCGCACCAGCGCGCGCCGCTACGTCGAGCACGGCTGGTGGAAGACCACCGCCGAGCACCTCGCGCTGACGTGGCGGCAGCACCGCGTCTTTGCGGCAGCGAGGGCGTCGTGATCCCCGGCCTCGGGCTGTTTGTGAAGACCCCCGGCCGCTCGCCGGTGAAGTCGCGGCTGTGGCCCGCTCTCGGCCGCGAGGCCGCGGAAGCGCTGTACCTCGACTGCGCGGCCGCAGCCGGCGAATGCGCCGAGGCGCTGCAGCAGCGCGGCGACGCGCGGGCCTGCTGGGCCATCGCCGAGCCCGGCGCCGACATTGACGGGACGGCGCCGTGGCCGGGCTTCGCGCACGAGCCGCAGGGCGACGGCGATCTCGGCGCGCGGATGGCGCGCGTGTACGACGCGCTGCTGGCGCGCCACGGCGGCGCGGTGCTGGTGGGCACCGACGTGCCGCAGATGACGGCAGATCTCCTCGCCGCGGCCTGCACGGCGCTCGCGTCCGGCGGCGCGGACGTGGTTCTCGGCCCCAGCGACGACGGCGGCTTCTGGCTGGTGGGCGGCCGGGTGCCGCTGCCCCGGTCGACGTGGACCGCGCCGCGCTACAGCAGCGTCCACGCGCGCGCCGATTTCATCAACGCGCTGCCCGCTGGCGTGCGCGTGCACACGCTCGCCCCGCTGCGCGATCTCGACGAGCCCGAGGACCTCGCCGCCGTCGCCGCCGCGCTGGCCGCCTTGCCGCAGCCGACGCCGGCACAGGTGCGGGTGTTGCGCCGTCTCGACGCCCTGCTGGCGACGATGCCGCCGTGAACCACTCCGTCATGAGCGCCCGCCATGAGCGCTGACCTCACCCGCCTCGCCGCCGTGCTCGGCCTGCTCGCCGTGCTGCTCGCGCTGCAGTGGCGCTTCGGCTTCCGCGGCGACATGCGCGTACGGCCGATGTTCGACAACCTCGTTGTCGCGCTCGCCGGCAGCGGGCTGCTGCGCCGGCTCGTGCCGGTCGGCACCGTCGGTGCCGCACTCTGGACCGAATCGCACGGCGTCGGGCTGTTCCCGGCCGTCGGCGTCGAGGGTGCCGCCGCGGTGCTCGCCACGATCGTGCTGATGGACGCCGCGATCTGGGCGCAGCACGTCGCGTTCCACAAAGTGCCGTGGCTGTGGCGGCTGCACCGCGTGCACCACCTCGCCACACACTTCGAGGCCACGCTCGGCCTGCGCTTCCATCCGCTGGAGATCCTCCTCTCTCTGGGCTGGAAGCTGCTGCTCGTGGTCGCGCTCGGCCTGCCCGCTGCCGGCATCGCGCTCTACGAAGTGCTGCTCGCGCTGGCTGCGCTGTGGTCGCACGCCGATCTCGCCCTCCCGCCGCGCGCCGAGCGCGCCGTCAGCGCCGTCCTCGTGACACCGACCTGGCATCGCGTGCACCACGCGCCCGAGCGCGCCTGCACCGACAGCCACTACGGCAACCTGCTGACGCTGTGGGACCGTCTGTTCCGCACGCGGCCTGCCGCGCCACCGGCCGACCAGCACGCGATGGCCATCGGCCTCGAGGCTTGGCGCGCCGACGCCGACCAGCGCTGGCCCGCCCTGCTGCTGCACCCCTTCCGGCGCGCGCCGCGCCCGCCCCAAAGCGAGACTTCCGCGAATGCGTGACACCTGGCCCCTGCTCAAGGACATCCCCTTCCCCGCGCTCACCCGCGGCGCGCTCACCACGCTGCAGCTCAACCTCGGCTACCGCTGCAACCTGAGCTGCATCCACTGCCACGTGTCGGCGGGCCCGCGGCGCACCGAGACGATGTCGAAGGCGACGATGATCACGGCGCTGGCCGTGGCCGAGCGCTTCAAGGTCGGCACGCTCGACCTCACCGGCGGCTCGCCGGAAATGAACCCCGAGTTCCGCTGGCTGGTGGCGGAAGCGCGCGCCCGCGGCCTGCACGTGATGGACCGGCTCAATCCCACGATCATGGAAGAACCCGGCTATGACTGGGTCGGGCCCTTCCTCGCCGAGCAGCGCGTCGAAG
>JBOFQO010000405.1:0-3546 GCA_051660925.1 Silanimonas sp.
CGCAGCGGCCGCCCCGGCCCGGTGCTGATCGACCTGCCGAAGGACGTGCAGCTGGCGAAGGCCGACCACCTGCCCGCGCCAGCGTCGATCCACAGCCCGCCGGTGGTCAACGCGGTGCCGGTGGGCCTGGTCGACGCACTGGCCTTGATCGCGCGGTCGAAGAAGCCGGTGCTGTACGGCGGCGGCGGCATCGCGATCGCCGGCGCGACCAAGGCGTTCCGGCGCTTCGTCGCGGCCACCAAGATGCCGACCGTGCTGACGCTGCGGGCGCTGGGCGCGCTGCCCTTCGACCACCCGCAGTTCCTCGGCATGCTCGGCATGCACGGCTCGCGCGCGGCGAATCTGGCGGTCCAGGAAAGCGACCTGCTGGTCGTCGTGGGGGCGCGCTTCGACGACCGCGCCACCGGCAAGCTGGCCGAATTCGCGCCGCACGCGAAGGTCATCCACCTCGACGCGGACCTGGGCGAGATCAACAAGCTGCGTCGCGCCGACGTCTCGGTGCATGGCCGCATCGACAACAGCCTCAACGCGCTGTGCGCGGCCATTAGCCGCTGCAGCGAGTGGCAGGCGCTGTGCGCCGAACGCGTCGAGAAGCACGCCGCGCGCTACGACGCGCCGGGCAGCGACATCTATGCGCCGGCCCTGCTGAAGCGGCTCTCAGAGCTGGTGCCGGACGCGATCGTCGCCTGCGACGTCGGCCAGCACCAGATGTGGGTGGCCCAGCACTGGGGCTTCAAGGACCCGACGCACCACCTCAGCAGCGCCGGCCTCGGCACGATGGGCTTCGGCCTGCCGGCGGCCATCGGCGCGCAGCTGTCGAACCCGGACGCGACGGTGGTCTGCGTCAGCGGCGACGGCAGCATCCAGATGAATATCCAAGAGCTGGCGACCGTCGCGCGCGAGAAGCTGCCAATCAAGATCGTGCTGCTCGACAACCAGGCGCTGGGCATGGTGCGGCAGTGGCAGGAACTGTTCTTCCAGGAGCGCTACTCGGCCGTCGACCTGTCGGACAACCCGGACTTCGGGCTGATCGCGCAGGCCTACCGCATTCCTTCGATGCGCCTCGACGCGCGCGCCGACCAGGAGCGCGTGCTGGCGGAATTCCTGGCCATCGACGGTCCGGCCTTCCTGCACGTGGCCATCGACCAGAAGGCCAACGTCTGGCCGCTGGTGCCGCCCAACAAATCCAACACCGAGATGCTCGACGCGCCGGCCCAGGCCGATGCCGTCGCGCATGACGAGAGCAAGGAGTTCGTGCATGCACTACCAACTTGACGTGACCCTGCGGCAATCGGAAGGCGCGCTGGCCCGCGTGCTGGGCACCGCGCAGCGCCGCGGCTATGCGCCGATCGCCATGCAGGCGGCGACCGACCCGCGCGCGCCGGAATGGACGCTGTCGATGACGGTCGAGAGCGAGCGCTCCGCGCACGGCCTGAAGTCGCAGCTCGACAAACTGCACGACTGCCTCGCGGTGGAGGTGGCGCCATGTCGCTGATGCAGTGGTGCGACGGCGAGATCGCCGGTGCCGAGACGTTCAGCGCGCCGCTGACCAGCCATGCGCTGCACTACGGCACCGGCGTGTTCGAGGGCATCCGCGCCTACGCCACCGACGACGGCGGTGCCGCGGTGTTCCGGCTGGCCGAGCACCTGGAGCGCATGCGCAAGGGGGCCGAGGCCCTGGGCATGAAGTTCAGCGTCGCGCAGGCCACCGAGGCCGTGCTGGCGACCCTGCGCGCCAACGCGCATCGCGACGCCTACATCCGCCCGCTGCTGTGGTTCAACGCCGGCGGGCTGGGGCTGGACGTCGAGTGTCTGAGCGAGCGGCTGATGGTCGCGACCCTGCCGTGGACCTCGCACCTCGGCACCCACCGCGTTCGGCTGACGATCTCGCCGTTCCGCCGCAACCCGGCGAAGTCGCTGCCGCCGCTGAAGCTGTGCGGCAACTACGTGAACTCGATCCTGGCCAAGCGCGAGGCGACCTCGCGCGGCTTCGGCGAAGCGCTGTTCGTCGACGACGGCGGCTTCGTCGTCGAATGCACCGGCGAAAACGTCTTCATGGTCAAAGACGGCCGCGTCACCGCCGTCGAGCACGGCGACGCCCTGCCCGGCATCACCCGCGACACCGTGATCCAGATGACCGGCGCCGAATCGCGCCCGGTGCGCATCGACGAGCTGACGGCCGCCGACGAGGTGTTCCTGACCGGCACCTCGGCCGAGATCGCGCGCGTCGAGGCCATCGACGAGCGCGTGTTCGGAGCCTCGCCGTTCGGCGACGCGCTGACCACGCGCTACGCCGACGTGGTGCGTGGGCGTGCCGAAACCCAGCGCGGCTGGCTGACGAGGGTCTGATGCCGCTGGACGCCGCCCGCGCCGATGTGACCGCCAGCGATGTGCTGGCGGCCAGCGCGCGCCTGCGGCGCTACCTGCCGGCCACGCCGCTGCATTACGCCGAGCGCTTCGGTTGCTGGCTGAAGCTGGAGAACCTGCAGCGCACCGGTGCCTACAAGGTGCGCGGCGCGCTGAACGCCCTGCTGGCCGCACGCGAACGTGGCGATCGCCGCACCGTCATCACCGCGTCGGCCGGCAACCATGCGATGGGCCTGGCGTGGGCGGCGCGCGAGCTGAAGGTGCCGGTGATCACGGTGATGCCGGTCAGCGCGCCGGCGGTGAAGGCGCAGGGCGTAGCCTTCCTCGGTGCCACCGTGCGCCTGAGCGGCAACAGCTACGACGAGGCCAAGGCGCACGCGCTGCAGTTGGCCGAGCAGCACGGCTTCCGTTATCTCTCCGCCTTCGATGACCCGGACGTGATCGCCGGCCAGGGCACCCTGGGCATCGAGTTGGCCGCGCACGCGCCCGAGGCGGTGCTGGTGCCGATCGGCGGCGGTGGGCTGGCCGCTGGCGTCGCGCTGGCCCTGAAATCGCAGGGGGTGCGCATCATCGGCGCGCAGGTGGAAGGTGTGGATGCGATGGCACGCGCGCTGAAGGGCGACGCCTCGCCGATCACGCCGCGCGCCACGCTGGCCGACGGCACGCGCGTGGCCGAAGCCGGCACCCTGACCCGCGAGATCCTCTCGCGATTGCTCGACGACCTGATCATCGTCCGCGAGGCCGAGCTGCGCGAGACGCTGGCGCGGCTGATGCTGGAAGAGCACATCGTCGCCGAGGGTGCGGGCGCGCTGGCGCTGGCCGCCGGCCGCCGCGTCGCCAGCCGCCGCAAGGTCGCCGTGGTCTCCGGCGGCAACATCGACGCCGCGGTGTTCGCGCAGCTGCTGCTGGACACGCGCCCACGCCCGCCGCGGCCGCCGCGCCGGCGCTCGGCCGACCCGTTCACCGCCCCGAATCCCGCGGCCGCATCGGCGGTCGCGACCCGTTTCGCCGACGCCTCCCCTGGTCGTTCGGCGACGGCGGCGATGCCCCTCCCCGGCATCGCCGCCTCTTTCTCCAAAACCCCTGAAGGATCCGTGCCATGAGCCCCGCCCCGGAGCGCATCCGCATCTTCGACACCAGCCTGCGCGACGGCGAGCAATCGCCCGGCTGCAGCATGGA
>JBOFQO010000406.1:0-3990 GCA_051660925.1 Silanimonas sp.
CCTCTTCGGTTGGGGTTGGTGAGGCGATCAAGGTCAAGTGGTCAAAGCCGCGAAGCCTGCCGTTCCACCGGCGGGCGATGGCCCTGCTGCAGGTCGGCTTCGAGAATCAGGATCGCTACGCCACATTCAACCAGTTTCGCACCGCGGTGAAGATCGAGCTTGGCATGTTCGACCCGGTCATCAACGCAAAGGGTGAGGTGATCTACGTGCCGCAATCGTGGTCGTTCGAGAAGATGGACGAGGTCGAGTTCCGCAAGGCGTACAGCGAAATTCTCGACTTGATGATCCGAGTATTCGTCAAGGGATCGACGCCGGAAGAGCTCGACAACGCAGCCATGTCGGTCCTGTCGTTCGCATGAGGCGCTCGTTCGGCAACGCCAGTGCGGCGCAGAAGGCGAGGTTCGTCGCGATCAAGGAATCAGGGTGCGTGGTCTGTCGGCGCTACTTCGACAGGCTGTCGATGCCAGAGATTCACCACCTGACCAGCTCTGGCCGCGCCATCTCACACGACCATGTCGTCGGCCTCTGTTCTTGGCATCATCGCGGCGTGCAGGAGGAAGGATGGAGCGTTGCCGCGATGGAGGCTGCGTTTGGCCCGAGCTATCAGCGCAACAAGCGCGCCTTCACCGCGCGGTTCGGTGACAACGAGACCCTCCTCCAGATCCAGCAAGAGATCCTCGGCACATGAGGCGATACGCGAAAGCCCGGCACAAGCCGGGCGAGATGAACAAGCTCGAGCAGGAGTACGCGAATCACCTCGAG
The DNA here is from genome assembly GCA_051660925.1 of Silanimonas sp. Taxonomy (GTDB): domain Bacteria; phylum Pseudomonadota; class Gammaproteobacteria; order Xanthomonadales; family Xanthomonadaceae; genus Silanimonas. The sequence goes on from JBOFQO010000406.1 coordinate 763, forward strand.
CTTCTCAGGCGGGCCGGCGAGATCAAGAGTTGGGAGTACGAGAAGATCAAGCTGCGACTCGCAGACAAGACCTTCTACACCCCGGACTTCATGGTCGTCGCATCCGACGACACGATCGAGATGCACGAGACCAAGGGGTTCTGGGAAGAGGATGCCCGCGTCAAGATCAAGGTGGCGGCGGCCATGTACCCGTTCCGATTCCTCGGGGTGAAGAAAGCCCCCAAGTCGCAGGGTGGCTGGCTGTACGAGGAGTTCTAGCAGACCGAGGCGCAGTGTCGGCGCGGCCGGGGTTGGATACTGACCCCATGAGCAAGCCGAAGAAGCTGAACTTCGAGGTCTACCAAGGCGCGACGTGGGAGCATCGGCTCCTGCTGACGAATGCGGGGACCAATACCCCCTTCGACCTGACGGGGTTTCAGGCGCGCATGCAGGTCCGCGAGGAGGTCGGCTCGCCCGAATCCATCCTCGACCTGTCTGCCGGCAACGGCCGGCTGGTGGTTTCTGCGCCACTCTCGGGCGAGCTCCTCATTCTCGTTCCGGCCTCGATCATGGCCGACTTGCCGCTCGATGGGGAGCGCAAGGTGTATGTGCACGACATCGAAGTGTTCCGCCCCCTGCCCGCGCCGGAGTACGTTCGTCGCGTCTTCGAGGGGAAGGTCAAGTGCTTCCCCGAAACCACCCGCCTCTGAGGTAACGCCATGGCTTCCCTGATCTACAACTCCGCCGCGCGCGCCGTGCTCACTGGCGCCATCGACTTTGACACCGACACCTTCCGCGCGATGCTGGTGACCTCGGGCTACACCGAGAACAAGGACACCCACGACTTCCGCGATGACGTCACGAACGAGGTGACCGGCACCGGATACACCGCGGGCGGCATCCCGATCACGGCAACCGTCGCCGCCGTCGATACGGCCAACGATCGTGTCGTCGTCACCTTCGCCGCGGTCAACTGGCCATCTTCGACGATCACCGCCCGAAAGATGGTGGTCTACAAGTCTCGTGGCGGCGCTGCCGGCGCGGATGAGCTCGTGTTCGTCAACGACTTCGGCGCCGATGTCGTTTCGGTGAACGGCACGCTCTCGGTTGCCGCCAACACCATCACCCTGCAGAACTGACGGAGCTGAGCCGTGGCGCTTGATACCGTCGACAAGATCGCCAACGCTCTGGCCAACAACAATTCGCGACTGGTCATCGACAAGGCCAGCATCGCGAACATGGCGGCTGGCCAGCTCTGCTCGCTCTGGCGCGCGACTGGCCAGCCCGCGCAGGGCGCAATCCCGACGGCGGCGGCGATTCCCACGAAGGTCACGCCCGGCGCGTTCGGCTTCACCAATCAGACGCTGCCGGCCGAGAGCTACTTCGGATACCTCTCCTTCATCAACCAGAACAACGGGGCGATGGGCTATGAGTGGCACGACCGCGTTGCCCATCAGGCGGGCATCGTTCTCAACGTCACCACGGCGCAGACGACCAATCTTCCTGTCGACGTCCTGACCTTGGGCCTTGCTGCTGATCGGCGTGGCGCAATCAACTACTCCGACCTCCAGTGGTTCCTTTCGGTCTACGCGGACGGCGGTGCAACCGCATCGAGCGCGACGATCAACGTCACTTACGACAACGGGACGACCGGCAACCTCAACGTGATTGCTGTCGGTGGCACGCTGCGTGCCGGGCGAGAGATTCCGCTGACGCCGTTCATTCCCGTCGCGCAGCAGGGCCTCTTCATTCGCGGCATCAACTCGGTGACCCTGAGTGCAAGCACGACCGTCGCTGGCAACGTCGGGTTTACTTGTCGGCGGCAGCGCTTCATGGTCGCCGCGCCCGCAGCCAACCTCCCGAACGAGAGGGACTGGGCTGGCCTCGGTCTTGCCGGCGTCCCGAATGACGCCTGCATCGAGATCATTGCGACCTGCTCGACGACCTCGACTGGTGCGGTTCGCGGTCAGGGCAAGATCATCCACGGCTGATAGCCCATGGCCTACCGCCAGCGCATCAGGCTCCCGCGTGGCGGCGATCCGGCATGGTCCCAGAGCGGGCCGCTCAGGGCGGCGCTCTGGGAGGAGGTGTTTGGCGCCGCGGCGGCCGGCGGCTCTGCGCCCGGCGCAAACCTTTCGCTCTCGCTCCAGCTCTCTGCCGGCTTGGCATCCTCTGGCGTTGCCGCAACCCTTGGCGTTACGGCGGCAGATGGCTATGCCACCAGCGGCACCGGGCTGACGCCGTCAAGAGACACGCAGGCGACGACCTGCCTCCTGATCTTCGCCCAGTGGGAGCTCAACAGCGCGCCGCCGGCGATCACCGACAACAAGGGCAACACCTACGGCGCGCCGTTCCGCACGCTGTCGCCGGGCGCTGGCTCGCTCAACAACTTCATCGGCGCTTGGTTCATCTCCGGCGCCGCTGGTGGCGCGGCCCACGTCATCACCGCAACCAAGGCGGATGCGTTCCCGAGCGTCTGGGTCGTCGAGGTCGCTGACGCCGTCGCCATCTCGCACATCGGCGCCTCGTCAACGGCATCGCCCTACAGCAGCGGAAGCCTGACGACGAATGGCGAGCGACTGCTGATCGGATTCTGCGCCGAAGAGTCGACCGGCGCGATGTCGCACACGATCAACAGCTCGGGCTACACGCAGCTCGATGCGCTTTCCGACGGCGCCGCCGAGTGGACTGGCGTCACGGCCCACAGAACTGCGCCGGCTGGAACGTACAGCTTCAGTGTCTCCGCCTCCGGCGCTGGCGTGGCCGATGGCGGCGCGATCCTTGTCGCGGTTCAGGCGACTGAGGCTGGCGGGCAGAGCGGCGGCGCGGACGGCGTCAGCCTGTCGGGCTCGCTGTCCCTCGCCGCCGGCGCTGCGGCGGCAACTCGCAGTGGGGCCGCCTCGGGCGCCACCCTCTCCTTCTCGAGCGCGCTGCTGCCCGGCGCCGCCTCCGGCGTTCGAAGCCCGACGGCCAGCGGCGCCACGCTCTCTTTGGCGACCTCGCTGGCTGCTGGCGCGCCGTCTGCAGGACAGACGGCTGCAGGCGCCTCGCTCAGTGCCTCGCTTGCCCTCGCTGAGGGCGCGGCGTCCGGCGGGTCAACGTCCTCAGCCAATGGCGCGAGCCTGTCCTTCGGCGCCTCGCTGGCGCCCGGCGCCGCCAGCGGCGCGCAGAGCCCGAGCCAAGGCGGCGCGACCCTTGCGGCGACGCTTTCACTCGCCCCCGGCGCTGCAGCAGGCCAGTCGAATGGCT
>JBOFQO010000407.1:0-3954 GCA_051660925.1 Silanimonas sp.
GAAGGGCGCGCAGGGTATCATGGCTGCCCAACCGCCCCCGTCCGCCATGGCCACCCGCAGCAAGTCCAGCCAACGCTGGCTCAAGGAACACTTCAGCGACCCCTTCGTGAAGAAGGCCCAAGCCGAAGGCCTGCGCTCGCGTGCCGCGTACAAGCTCGAGGAGCTGCTCGAACGTGACCAGCTGCTGAAGCCGGGCATGACGATCGTCGATCTCGGCGCGGCCCCCGGCGGCTGGTCCCAGCTGGCCCGCAAGCAGCTTGGCGACAGCGGGCGCGTGGTCGCGCTGGACATCCTGGACATGCCCCCGATCGCCGGCGTCGATTTCCTTCACGGTGATTTCAGGGAGCCGGAAACACTGTCGCAGCTGGAAGCCCTCATGGCGGGCGCGCCGGTCGACCTTGTGCTTTCCGACATGGCCCCCAACATGAGTGGTGTGGCCGTCACAGACCAGGCGCGGGCGATGCACTTGTCCGAGCTCGCGCTGGATTTCTGCGACGGCCACCTGAAACGCGGCGGCGCCTTCCTCATCAAGCTGTTCATGGGGGTTGGCTTCGACGATTACGTGCGGCAGCTGCGCGCCCGATTCGAGCGCGTCGTCATCCGCAAGCCCGAGGCGTCGCGCAAGCGGTCGACCGAGGTGTATGCGCTGGCCACCGGCAAGCGCGAAGGACCGATGAAATGAACGATCTCGCCCGCAACCTCCTCCTCTGGCTCGTCGTCGCCGTCGTTTTGGCGATGGTGTTCCAGAACTTCACCGGTGGCCCCAGCGCCGGGCGTGATATCGCGTACAGCGAATTCATCGAGGAAGTCCGAAACGGAAACATTCAGAAGGTCGAGATCGAGGCGGACCGCACGACGACACGCGTTACTCGCAAGAATGGCGAGACCTTCGTCACCTTCAAGCCGGAAGACCGCGACCTCACCAACGAGCTGCTGGCGAAGGGCATCACCTTCACCCAGGAGCCGCCCGCGCAGAACAGCTTCTTCCTGTCGCTGCTGATCAGCCTGCTGCCCGTGCTGCTGCTGATCGGCGTGTGGGTCTACTTCATGCGGCAGATGCAGCAGGGTGGCGGCAAGGGCGCGATGAGCTTCGGCCGCTCGAAGGCCAAGCTGATGAGCGAGGACCAGATCAAGGTCACCTTCGCTGATGTTGCGGGCTGCGACGAGGCCAAGGAGGAGGTCGGCGAACTCGTCGAGTTCCTCCGCGACCCGGGCAAGTTCCAGAAGCTTGGCGGCAAGATCCCGCGCGGCGTGTTGATGGTCGGCCCGCCCGGCACCGGTAAGACCCTGCTGGCCCGCGCCATCGCCGGCGAGGCCAAGGTGCCGTTCTTCAGCATCTCCGGTTCGGACTTCGTCGAGATGTTCGTCGGCGTCGGCGCCAGCCGCGTGCGGGACATGTTCGACACCGCCAAGAAGCACGCGCCCTGCATCATCTTCATCGACGAGATCGACGCCGTCGGCCGCCATCGCGGCGCTGGCCTGGGCGGCGGCCACGACGAGCGCGAGCAGACGCTGAACCAGATGCTGGTCGAGATGGACGGCTTCGAGGGCGGCGAGGGGGTGATCGTCATCGCCGCGACCAACCGCCCCGACGTGCTCGACCCGGCCCTGCTGCGCCCGGGCCGCTTCGACCGCCAGGTCGTGGTCGGCCTGCCCGACGTCAAGGGCCGCGAGCAGATCCTGAAAGTCCACATGCGCAAGGTGCCGCTGGCCGACGACGTGGTGGCGATGACCATCGCGCGCGGCACGCCGGGCTTCAGCGGTGCCGACCTCGCCAACCTCGTCAACGAGGCGGCGCTGTTCGCGGCGCGCGAGAACGGCAAGCTCGTCCGCATGGAGCACTTCGACAAGGCGCGCGACAAGATCCTGATGGGCGCCGAGCGCCGCTCGATGGCGATGAGCGAGGACGAAAAGAAGCTCACCGCTTATCACGAGGCTGGTCACGCCATTGTCGGACGCGTCGTGCCGGACCACGACCCGGTCTACAAAGTGACGATCATCCCGCGCGGCCGTGCGCTGGGCGTCACCATGTACCTGCCCGAGGGCGACCGCTACAGCTACAACAAGGTCCATATCGAATCGATGCTGTGCTCGCTGTACGGTGGCCGTGTCGCGGAGGAGCTGATCTTCGGCGCCGACAAGGTCACGACAGGCGCGTCCAACGACATCGAGCGCGCCACCAAGATGGCCCGCAACATGGTCACCAAGTGGGGCCTGTCCGACGAACTCGGCCCGATCGCCTATGCGGAGGACGAGGGTGAGGTGTTCCTCGGCCGCAGCGTCTCGCAGACCAAGAACGTCTCGGACGAGACCGCACGCCGCATCGACGAAGTGGTGCGCGGCATCCTCGACCGCGCTTACGCGCGCTCGAAGCAGATCCTCACCGAGAACATGGACAAGCTCCATGTCATGGCCGAGACGCTGCTGACCTACGAGACGATCGACGCCCACCAGATTGACGCGATCATGGAAGGTCGTCGCCCCGGCCCGCCGGCGGATTGGGGCAAGTCCGGCGGTACGCCGATCAAGGACAGCGAGGGGCCGTCCGCAGGTGCGCCACTCGGCCCGGCGGCGCCGCAAGCTTGATGATCCTGTCCGCTTCCGCGCCACCGCCGCCGGATGCCGCCGCGATCCTTCGGGCATCGCGGCGGAACCGTTTCCGTGGCGCGCTCGGCGGCGGCCTGGTCGGCAGCGGGTTCGCCGCACTCGCGGTGTCGGGGCTGAACCTGTGGCTAGGCAAGCCGGCCGTACTGGTCTGGATCGGCCTCGCCCTCGGGCTGCCGATGGCGGCCGCCGGGGTCTGGCTGATCCTGCGCATCGGCGATTGACGCCGCGCTTGTCGGCATCGCGTGAAACGGCGAGCATGGCCCGCCCTTTCACCTCTCGGATGCCCGGATGCACTTCCCGCTCACGATCGCCTTCAAGCGCATCGCCCTCTCGCCGCAGATCCGCGTCACCGACGCGCGCGGCACCCTGACGCACTTCGTCAAGCAGAAACTCTTCAAACTCAAGGAAAGCGTCACGGTCTTCGCCGACGAGGCGCAGACGCGCCGGCTGTTCGAGATCCGCGCCGATCGCGTGCTCGACTTCAATGCGGCCTACGCCATCACTGACGCCGGCGGCCGCGCCATCGGCTCGATCCGTCGCCACGGCATGCGCTCGCTGTGGCGTGCGCACTACGAGATCACCGCGGGCAACGTCGGCACACTCAAGGTCAGCGAGGAGAATCCGTGGATCAAGGTGCTCGACGGCTTCTTCTCCGAGCTGCCGATCATCGGCCTGTTCGCCGGCTACTGGTTCCATCCGGCCTACCTCGTCACCGATCGCAGCGGCACCTTGGTCGCCCGCGTGCAGAAAGTGGCCGCGCTCACCGAGAGCCGCTATCGCATCGACGACCACGGGACGCTGGATGGCGATGCCCGTGACGCGATGCTGCAGGGCGCCTTCATGATGCTGTTGCTCGAACGCAGCCGCGGCTGAGCAAGCCCGGGAGTCGCCGATGTTCGGCATCGATACCGTGCCCACCCTCGACTGCGCCGGCCGCGCGCTGCGGCTGGACCGCCCGCAGGTAATGGGCGTCGTCAACGTCACCCCCGATTCGTTCTCGGACGGCGGCCGGCACGACACGACGGCCGCGGCCGTGGCGCACGCGCTGCGGCTGGTGGAGGAGGGCGCGGACCTCCTCGACGTCGGCGGCGAATCGACGCGGCCCGGTGCCGAGCCGGTGGACGAAGCGACCGAGCTCGCGCGCGTCCTGCCGGTGATCGAAGCGCTGGTGGCGAAGACCGCCGTGCCGATCAGCGTCGACACCACCAAGGCCGCGGTGATGCGCGCGGCGCTGGCCGCCGGCGCCGGCATGGTCAACGACGTGATGGCGCTGCGCGGCGACGGCGCGCTCGAGGCGGTGGCTTCGTCGAAGGCTGCGGTGGTGCTGATGCACATGGCCGGTGAGCC
>JBOFQO010000408.1:0-11080 GCA_051660925.1 Silanimonas sp.
GGCGAGGATCGTCGCCAACCGCTCGTCGCGCTGTGCTTTCAGCGTGCTGTTGATGTCGAGGCTGGCGGCGTTGGGGTAGGGCTGCAGCAGCGGCCACAGGTTGCCCCAGTCTTGCTGCCACAGGTTGCCCATCAGGTGCGCTGGCAGGAGGCCTTCCACCTGGCCCTTGTCGGCGCCGTACTCGGCCACCAGCTTTCCGCGCGCGTAGCACTGCAGCTGTTCATACAACGGCTGCACCTGGCCCCACAGGCGGTCGGTCTCGTTGGCGAAGGCATCCGCTGGCATGTCGTAGCCTGCGCGCCACATCGCGCCCGTGTTGGCGTAGCCCATTTCGCGCGCGCCCTCGTTGGCGAGCTCGACGAAGCGCGCGTAGTCGGCGCGCATCGGGATCGAGATGGTGTGCCAGCCTTGCCACGCCGCCAGCTGGGCATCGTAGTCGCGGTTGTTCGCCAGCGTCTGCGAGATCTCGCCGATGTTCTGGCAACGGCGCTGCGGGCCCTGGCCCTCGCACCACTGACCGGCGCCGTAGGTCTGGTCGAGGCGCGTGGCGATGGTGGCGATCTCGCGCAGCTTCTTCGGGTCGCGCGGTGCCGGCATCGCCGTTCCGAGCTTCAGCAGGGCGATCGTGCGCGCGGTTGACGCCGACATCGGCTGCCCCTCGAAGCGCTTCGCGTCCTCGACCAGCGCGTTGAAGCGGGCGAGGCCGCGCTCGCTGGCCAGCGCGCTGACGCGCGCCGTGTCGCCGTTGATGTAGGTCTGCGACAGCCACGCCGCCGACGTGCCTTCCTCGAAGTATTCGGCGAAGGTCGCGTTGACGCGCGCGGCGAACTGGTCGGCGGTCTCGCTGGCCGGCGCGGCGGTCTGGCCCTGAGCGGCGGCCGCCTGGGCCTGAATGGCGCAGGCCACGGCGAGGGAGAAGGCGAGGAGGGGGCAGCGCAGGCGCATGGCGATGTGACCGACGGGTGAAGGTGCGGCGAGGCTAGGGGATGCGCCGCCCTGAAACAATGGCCCAGAGGCAGGACGTCGGCGTCAGCCGCGCTTGCGGCGCGCCAGCAAGCTTGTCGACGCCGAGCCCGCCAGCACCAGCAGTGCGCCGGCCCAGCCGATCGCGCCGAGGCGCTCCGCCGCAATCAGATTCGGCCAGACGGCATGCGTGGCCGCCACGGCGCCGACGCAGAGGATCGGCGTGGTGGCGAGAATGGCCGAGACGCGGGACGCCTCCCAGTGCGCCAGCGCCTCGGCGAACGCGCCATAGGCCACCAGCGTGTTGAGCGCGCAGTAGGCGAGCAGGGCGGCGTGCAGGGCGTCGAGCCGCAGCAGCACGGACGGCGCCGCGAACGGCCACAGCAGCAGGGCCGACAGCGTGTAGATCACCCACAGGATGGCCGGCGAGGAAAGTCTCACCAGCAGCTGTTTCTGCAGCAGGGAATAGACCGCCCAAACCACCGCGGCCAGCACCACCAGCGCGGCGCCGAGCGCGTAGCCCTCGCCGTGGCCGGCCTGCTGCTCGCGAAAGAACAGGAGCAGTCCGGTGGCGATCAGCGCGAGGCCCGCCCATTGCCCGGCGGCGAAGCGCTCGCGGAACACGAGGATGCCGCCGAGCGCCATCAGCAGCGGCGCCAGTTGGATCAACAGCTGCGCGTTGGCCGGTGTCGTGTACTGCACGCCGAGCAGGTAGAACACGTAGTTGCCGAGCAGCATCAGGCCGGCGAGGCCGAGCATGCCCCAATGCTTCGGTGCGAGCCCGCGGTAGGGCGCCAGCAAACGGCCTTTCCAGCCCAGCCACACGCCCATCAGCACGGCGGCGACGAGGAATCGGAACCAGGTTAGCGTGAGGGCATCGACCTGTTCGAGCGTCAGCTTCAGCGCCACGGGCAGCGTCGACCAGCACGCCGCGGTGACGAGGGCGAGCAGCAAGCCGTAGCGCCAGCGACCGCTGCTCTGGTGCAGGCTCACGCGGCCTGCCGTCCAAAGTCGCGACGTGCGTTCGTTGCTGGCAGCAGCCCGGACAGATGCGGGCGTGCGTAAAGGGACTCGAACGCGTCTTCGGCGTCGTTTTCGTACCACGCTTTGGCCGAGCCGAGACGGAAGGTGTAGCCCCACGCGTCCATGTCGGCGAAGGCGCGTTCGCGACCGAAGCCCGGCAGCTCATCCGACAGCAGCAGCTGCAGGCAGCACACCGCATCCTCGTCGCGCGGCGTGTCACCGGCGTCGGTGTGCACGCCGGCGCGGCGCTCGGGCGGCATCACGACGAGGTGCCCAGCTTCATGCAGCAGGGAGTGCACCGGGGTGTCGCCTCGGGCGTATACCCGTGAGCCGATGATCCCGGCTTCGCAATCGCCCCAGTAGCTGCCGGGGATCGTTTCCCCCGGCTGGACTTCGACCAGCTCGAGGCCGAAGCGCGCCAGCAGGGCTGTCGGGGCGGCCCAGCCGATGTCGATGATCGTGAGGACGTTGACCATCGCGCCCGCCATGTGGTGTCTGTCGATCCCGCGGCCGGGGCCGCGGAGGCCGATCAGCCGTTCTTGTCCGGCAGCGAGACGGAGATGTCGAGGACATCGTGCTCGCCGTCCTTCACTAGGTCGACCTTCACCGCGTCGACGTCGACATTGACGTACTTGCGGATGACCTCAAGCAGCTCGCGCTGCAGCAGGGGCAGGTAGTCCGGGCCGCCTCGGGTGCTGCGCTCCTGCGCGACGATGATGCGCAGGCGCTCCTTGGCGAGGTTCGCGGTCGCGGGCTTCTTGCCCGTCAGGAAATCGAACAGGCCCATGGCTCAGCCCCCGAAGATCTTGGCGAAGAAGCCTTTCTTCTCGGCCGTGGTGAAGCGCATCGGCCGCTCCTCGCCAAGCAGTCGGGCGATGGCGTCCGTGTAGGCCTGGCCGGCGTTGCTCTGCTCGTCGAGGATGACCGGGTTGCCCGAGTTCGAGGCCTGCAGCACGTCCGGCGATTCCGGGATGACGCCGATCACCTTCAGGCCGAGGATCTCCTCGACGTCGGCAATCGAGAGCATCTCGCCCTTTTCGACGCGCTCCGGGTTGTAGCGGGTCAGCAGCAGGTGCTCGGCGATGCGCTCGCCGGCTTCGGCGCGCTTCGTCTTGCTCTGCAGCAGGCCGAGGATGCGGTCGGAGTCGCGCACCGAGGACACTTCCGGATTCACCACGACCAGCGCGCGGTCGGCGAAGTACATGGCCAGGAAGGCGCCCTTCTCGATGCCGGCCGGCGAGTCGCAGACGATGAAGTCGAAGCCGTCGTCGGCGAGGTCCTTCAGTACCTTCTCGACGCCTTCCTTGGTCAGCGCGTCCTTGTCGCGGGTCTGCGAGGCGGCCAGCACGAACAGGTTGTCGAAGCGCTTGTCCTTGATCAGCGCCTGCTTCAGCGTCGCTTCGCCGTGCACGACGTTGACGAAGTCGTACACCACGCGGCGCTCGCAGCCCATGATCAGGTCGAGGTTACGCAGGCCGACGTCGAAGTCGATGACGGCGGTTTTCTTGCCGGCGCGGGCCAGGCCGAGGGCGATGCTGGCCGAAGTGGTCGTCTTGCCGACGCCGCCCTTGCCCGAGGTGACTACGAGGATTTCTGCCAAGGTCGTTTCTCCGTCTTGGTGTTCTTGTTCGAGCGGGCCGATCAGGCCAGCGGCTGGATTTGCAGGATGTCGTTGGCGTCGAGCCAGATCTGTACGGGCTTGCCGCGCAGCTCCTTCGGCACGTCGTCAAGCACTTTGTATTGCCCGGCGATGGCGACCAGCTCGGCGTGGAACTCGCGGCAGAAGATGCGGGCGCCGGTGAATCCCGAAGCCCCTGCGAGGGCGCGGCCGCGCAGCGCGCCGTAAACGTGGATGGAGCCGTCGGACAGCACCTCGGCGCCGGCGCCGACGGGGGCGAGCACGGTGAGGTCGCGGTTGGCCGCGAACACCTGCTGGCCCGATCGCACCGGAAGCGTGTGTACCAGCCCAGGCTCGGCGTCGATCGCGGGGGCGGGCGCCGGAGCTGCCTCGCGGATGGGGGCCGGTTCGGCGGCGCGCGCCGCGGGGCGTTCGGCTGGGGCCGGCGCGTCGCCAGCGCGTTCGTACTGGTTGCGGAACTTGGCCAGCACTGGCAGGCCGAGGCGCTCGGCCAAAGCGTCGTTCTCCGGTGTGCCGTAGGCCAGCGCGACGGGATGCACGCCCGCACCTTCGAGAGCCTTGACCAGCGCCTTTGCGGCGGTGTCGTCGGGCAGCTGCATCAATCCGCCGAAATCGAGGATCACGGCGGCCCTCGCGAAGAGCTTTGGCGCGCGCTCGACGCGCTCGCGCATCTCGGCGGCGAGCTGGGCAACGTCCAGGGTGCGGATTCGCAGATTGGCGATGCCGACCTGGCCGAACTTCAGTTCACCAGCCTGCTCGTAGTTGGGAAGATCGTTTGGGGCGGGGCTCGCCATGCGTCAGGTTCCGGTGTTGCGAGTGGCCGGGCGCGCGGGGCCTTTGCGCGGCGCCAGCCAGGGTTCATCAGGGAGGGTGCCGCCGTAGGTCTCGGCGATCCAGGCGTGGCTGCCGAGGTCCTTCATCAGCATGCAGGCGCGAAGGCCGGTGCCTTCCATCGTCTGCTGGCCCACTTCGCGGAAGCCGAACGCGCCGTGGAAGAGCAGGGCCGGGTCGTAGCCCACGCCCAGAAACACCTCGCAGCACAGGTGGGCCCAGCGTGGCTCAGCGAAGCTCATGGCGTCGGCATAGAAGGCACGGCCGCGGCCGCCACCGCGCCGGGCGGCGGCGATGACGATGCGGTCGATATAGAGGAAATTCTGGTGGCGATCGCGGAACCAGCGAAAGTTCGGGCTGTCGTGTGGGGCTTGGTCGCTGAAGCCGACGAGGAAGCCGGTGACGGCGTCGTCCTGCTCGATCACCCGGAAGTAGTCGGCGTGTTCCCAGAAGAAGCGGGCCTTTTCCGCGTCCATCGGCAGGATCGAAGGCCCCGCCGAGTTGTTGAGCGCCACCACGAGGTCCAGCTCGTGTTCGCGCACGTCGCGGATCAGAAACGGCATTCCTTTCCTCCGGGGCAGGCCGGGTCTCGATGAAGACGGAAGTATCGCACGCCCCCTGACCGGCTTCGCCCGATGGGATGACTTTCGGGGGGCGGGGGCGGGGCCGCGGGCGTTTAGGATGGCTGAATGCTTCCGCGCCTCACCCACGCCACCCTGCTGCGCTACGCCGGCCTTTTCACCTGGGCCATGGTGGGCAGCGGGCTGGTGATGAACGCGCTGTTCGTGATGGAGGCCAGCTCCGGGCCGCTGCCGGCCATGGCCTTCGTCGGGCCGGTCGGGGCCTACCTGGCCTTCGGCGTCGCGTTCTGGCTGTCCACGCAATCGCTGGGCCACCAGCGCGAGCGCCTGTGGCAACTGGCCCTGATGGTCGCGATGGCGGGCTCCGCGATCGCCGTCAGCGCCCTCACCAGCAGTGGCCTCGGCGCCATCCTGATGATGGTGATGGCCGCCGTGGTGCCCTGGCTGCTGCCCGGCTGGCCTGGTGTGCTGTGGATGGTCGTCCAGCACCTGCCGCTGGTCTTCGTCTTCATGCGCGGCGTCGACCAGTTCTCGCTGTTCGAGGCGGTGATGCAGTCAATGCTCTACATCGGTGTGTCGGGCTTCGTCTACGTCGCCGGCCTGATCGCCAAGCAACAGGCCGAGGCCCGTGAGGAGCAGCGCCGGCTCAATGCTGAGCTGCGGGCGACGCGCTCCCTGCTGGCCGACAGCGCCCGGGTCGGCGAGCGCCTGCGTATCTCGCGCGAACTCCACGACCTGCTCGGCCACCACTTGACGGCCCTTAGCCTGAACCTCGAAGTGGCCGGTCATCTCAGCGAGGGCCGGGTGCAGGAGCATGTCCGCCAAGCCCACACCCTGGCTCGACTGCTGCTCACCGACGTCCGCGAGGCCGTCAGCGCCATGCGCGGCGAGGACCGCATCGACCTCGAGGCCGCGCTGCGCACCCTCATTGAGGGCGTTCCGTCGCTTGAAGTGACTCTGGACGTCGAATTGCCGATGCCGGTCGACGACGCCGAATGCGCCCAGGTCGTCGTGCGTTGTGCGCAGGAAATCATCACCAACGCCATTCGCCACGCTCAGGCGCAGCGCCTCTGGCTCAAACTGGTCCGGCGGGGCCGCGAGCTGCACCTCGCCGCCCGCGACGACGGCGTCGGCAGTGACGCCTTCACCCCTGGCAACGGCCTTTCAGGCATGCGCGAGCGCCTGAAGACCGTCGGTGGCCGCGTCGAGGTCTCGACCGCGCCGGGCCAGGGCTTCAGCATCGACATCCATCTTCCCTTCGAGGCACCCGCATGATCCGAGTGATGCTCGTCGACGACCAGACCCTGGTGCGCCAGGGCGTCCGCTCCCTGCTGGAGCTCGCCGACACGATCGAAGTGGTCGCCGAGGCCGCCGACGGCAAGCAGGCCGTCGAGCAGGTGCCGCAGGTGAAGCCCGACGTCCTGCTGATGGACATGCGGATGCCGGTGATGTCCGGGCTTGAGGCGCTGCGCGCGCTTTCCGCCCTCCAGGCCCTGCCGCCCACCATCATCCTGACCACCTTCGACGACGACCAGCTGGTGCTGGCGGGCATCAAGGCCGGCGCCAAGGGGTACCTGCTCAAGGATGTCTCGCTTGACCAACTGGTGTCGGCCATCCAGACGGTGGCCGATGGCGGGTCGCTGGTGCAGCCGGCGGTCACGGCACGCCTGCTTTCGGGGCTGGAGGGGCTGCAGAACGACTTCCACAGTCTCGAGCAGCCCGACCCGCTGACCGAGCGCGAGACCGAGATCCTGCGCCTGATGGCCGGCGGCTTCTCCAACAAGGAAATCGCCAATTCGCTGGGCGTGGCCGAGGGGACGATCAAGAACCACGTGTCCAACATCCTGTCCAAATTGGGCGTGCGCGACCGCACCCGCGCGGTGCTCAAGGCCTTCGAGTTGAAGCTGGTGTGACAGCGGCGCCAGCGCCGTCGGGTGGGGCGTCCTGCGGCGCTTACCGCCGCCCGACGGTGCTGCTATCCTCTGGCGCTCCCCGGGGCGGCGGCGTGCCGACCGGGGCCGATCCCGGAGATTTGATGCATGGCTCGATTTCTTGAATTCGTCGTCGCGTTCGTGTTGGTGGCCATCCTCGGCGTCGCCGTGGGCCTCGTGCTGCCGAAGACGCGCAGCGTGTCGCACTCGATGGAGACCAACCGTCCGGTGAATGTCGCCTTCGACATGCTGAACGGCTTCCAGCGCTTCAACGACTGGAACACGATGCGGATCCTCGATCCGAACGTGAAGTTCACCCTCAGCGGCCCGGCTTCGGGCGTGGGCGCCAAGCTCGAATTCTCCTCGACCAATCCGCGCATCGGCAGCGGCAGCTGGGAGCTCACGAAGAGCGTTCCCGGCGAAGAAATCGAGTACCGCGTCATCGACAACGCGATGGGCGAGAACAAGACGATGCGGTTCCGCTTCGAGCGCTCGGGCCGCAGCCAGCGCAACGTGAAGATCACCCAGCGCTACCGCGTCGAGTACGGCTACAACCTGATCGGTCGATTCGCTGGCATGTACATGTCGAGCAGCGCCGGCAAACGCGTGCAGAACGGCCTCAAGGTCCTCTCGAATGCCCTGGCCGGCGTGCCACGCATCGACTACACCATTTACGAGCATCCGCTTCAGGTCGTCGACGTGCCGGCGATGAACGCGCTGAAGGTCGACGTCACCGCGCCGCTGCGCGACGACGGCGTGGCCATCTCCATGACCAACCAGCTCGCCTGGATGGACAAGGTCATGGAAGCCAGCGGCCTCGCGAAGGATGGCCCGCTGCGCATCGTCACCGTCGACCGCAGCTCGGAGGCGTACACCTTCACGATGCTGCTGCCGGTCCGCGCCAAGGACGCGCCGGAAGGCTCGTCGAAGGCCGCCACCGTCGCCGAGTTGCCGGTGCTGTCCGCCACCATTGAGGGCGACGGCAACCAGGTTGTCCTGTCGCAGGAAGCGCCGCTGAAGGCTGCGAACACGAAGTGGGTCGGCGGTGCGCCGAGCCTGCAGCGCGTTCGCGACACGCTGCGCGCCTGGGCGCTGGTGCGCGGCTATCCGCTCGACAACGCCAGCCAGGGTTTCGACGACTACTATGTCGATATCCCAGAGATCCTGAATCCGGAATCGGAGTTCCAGGCCTTCCTGCCACTGAAGGCCCCCGAAGCCCAGTAAGGCGGAGCGAGGCGGGCCATGGCCCGCCTCGTCGTTTGCGGGGGCGCGGAACTCGCCGCCGTCCCTGCGTTCCAACGCGCGCTCTCAAGTCGCGCCGACCCGGAACCCGCAATGATCGAAGTGGAAGGACTGACCAAGCGCTTCGCGGCGCTGACGGCCGTCGAGGACCTGCAGTTCTCGGTGCAGCCGGGTGAAGTGGTCGCGCTGCTCGGGCCGAACGGCGCCGGCAAGTCGACGACGATGAAGATGATCGCCGGCTTCCTCGCCCCCGACGCGGGCCGAGTGCGCGTGGCCGGCCACGATGTCGCCGGCGACGGCATTGCCGCGCGGCGCGCGCTCGGCTATCTGCCCGAAGGCGCCCCGGGCTACGGCGAGATGGAGGTCGCAGATTTCCTCGGTTTCATCGCCGATGTGCGCGGACTCGGCGGCGCGCAGCGCCGCCAGCGCCTCGATTTCGCGACCGGGCGTTTGCAGCTCGGCAGCGTTCGCCGCCAGCCGCTCGACACCCTGTCGAAGGGGTTCCGCCGCCGCGTCGGCTTCGCCGCAGCCATCCTGCACGACCCGCCGGTGCTGCTGCTCGATGAGCCCACCGACGGCCTTGATCCGAACCAGAAGCACGAGGTGCGTGGCCTGATCAACGAGCTGGCCCGCGAGCGCACGATCATGCTGTCGACGCATCTGCTTGAGGAAGTCGACGCCATCGCCACCCGTGCGCTGGTGATTGCCGCTGGTCGCCTGCGCGCTGACCACACCCCCGCTGAGCTGCTGGCGTTGTCGCGCTGGCACGGTGCGCTTTCCTTCGCCGCGCCAGACAGCGTGGCGGCGGTCG
The DNA here is from genome assembly GCA_051660925.1 of Silanimonas sp. Classification (GTDB taxonomy): domain Bacteria; phylum Pseudomonadota; class Gammaproteobacteria; order Xanthomonadales; family Xanthomonadaceae; genus Silanimonas. Next base: position 9,022 of record JBOFQO010000408.1, read on the forward strand.
CGGCGCTCGACGGCCTGGTGCCGGCCTCGGCCACCACGGTCGATGCCCGCGAGGGCCGCGTGGTGCTGTTCGTGCGCGGCGGCCGCGTCTCGATGGACGCCGTGACCCGCCGGCTCGACGAGCGTCGCGTCGCCTGGTCCGACCTGCGCGTCGAGCGCGGGCGCCTCGACGAGGTGTTCCGCAGCCTCACCACCGATGCGGAGGCCGCGGCATGAGCGCGCCGATGCAGGCCACGCTCGCCGTCGCGCGCCGTGAGTTCGCCGCCTACTTCGCCTCGCCGCTGGCGGCGGTGTTCATCGTGCTGTTCCTCGCGCTGTCGGCGGCGATGGCGTTTTACCTCGGCGGCTTCTTCGAGCGCGGGCAGGCCGATCTGCAGCCGTTCTTCGCCTTCCATCCGTGGCTGTACCTGTTCCTCGTACCGGCCGTCGGCATGCGCCTGTGGGCCGAGGAGCGCAAGAGCGGCACGCTGGAGCTGCTGCTCACGCTGCCGTTGTCGCCGTGGCAGGCCGTGCTGGGCAAGTTCCTCGCCGGCTGGGCGCTGCTCGGTATCGCGCTGGCGCTGACCGCGCCGATGTGGTGGACGGTGAGCTGGCTCGGCGACCCTGACCATGGCGTTATCGTCGCCAGCTACCTGGGCAGCTGGCTGCTCGCCGGCGCGATGCTGGCCGTGGGCAGCGCGCTTTCCGCAGCGACGCGCAACCAGGTCGTCGCCTTTGTCGTGACCGTGGTCGTGTGCTTCGCGCTGATGCTGGCGGGGCACCCGCTGGTGCAGGACGCGGTGCAGGGCTGGGCGCCGCGCGACGTCATCGACGCGGTGGCGGCGCTGAGCTTCCTGACCCACGTGCAGTCCATTCAGCGCGGCGTGCTCGACCTGCGCGACGTGCTGTTCTTCCTGCTGTCGATCGCCGCTTGGCTGGGCGCGACGGTGCTGATCCTTGATGCCAAGAAGGCCGGTTGACGCATGGCTATCGCTTCCGTCCGTCGTTCCGCCTGGGCCCTGCCGCTGCTGGCGCTGGCTTTCCTCGTCCTCGTCGGGCTGTCCTCGGTGTTGCTGCGCGGTGCACGCATCGATCTCACGGAAACGCAGGAACACACGCTGTCGCCGGCGACGATCGCCCTGCTCGAAGGCATCGAGGAGCCCATCACGCTGAAGCTGTACTTCTCCGAGCGCTCCGCCGGTGATTTCCCACAGGTGCGCGCCTACGCGCAACGCGTGCGCGAGCTGCTGCAGGAAATGGCCGCGCGCTCAAGGGGCGGTCTCGTCGTCGAAGTCGTCGACCCGGAGCCTTACTCCGAGCAGGAAGACATCGCAGTCGCGCAGGGGCTGACGGCGGTGCCCCTGCCCAGCGGCGGCAACTTCTTCTTCGGCATCGTCGGCAGCAACAGCACCGACGGCGAACTGCCGATTCCCTTCCTGCAGGCCGAGCGAGAGGCCTTCCTCGAGTACAACCTCGCCAAGCTGGTGTCGGCGCTGTCGGTCGAGGACCGCCCCGTCGTGGCGATCTTCAGCGGCCTGCCGATGGCGCCCGAATTCGATCCGTCCACGGGGTCGCCGTCGCCGGGGTGGGTGGTCGACCAGCAGCTGCGCGAGTTGTTCGACCTGCGCCGCTTGGCGCCGGACTTCACCGCTATCGGCGAAGACGTGGACCTGCTGATGCTGGTGCATCCGGCCGGCCTTTCCGAGGACAGCCTCTACGCCATCGACCAGTTCGCGCTGCGTGGCGGCCGCGTGCTGGCCTTCATCGATCCCGATGCCGAAAACACCGCGCCAGACGATCCGCTCGGCGGCGATGCCGCCGGCGCGCGTGCCTCCGACCTCGGCCCGCTGCTCGCGGCCTGGGGCGTCGACTTCAACGCGGAAAGTGTCGTCGCCGATCCGGGATCGGCGCTGTCGGTGCAGACGCGCGAGGGCGGCGCCAACGAGCCGCTGATCACGCTGTTGGGCCTGGGTACCGAGGCGCTGGCTGCCGGCGACATCGTTACTTCGCAGATGGAGCTCATCAACCTGTCGACGGCCGGTGCACTGCGCGCCCGCGAGAGTGCGGCGACGCGCTTCGAG
>JBOFQO010000409.1:0-3348 GCA_051660925.1 Silanimonas sp.
CGTCCAGCGCTCGCGCGCTTGGATCGAGCCCGGCGACTGAGGGACTTACTCCGCCAGCAAATGCCGCTGCCAGAACATCACGGTCGCGGCATTGAACCAGTCGGCATTGCTCTTCTTCGCGAAGCCGTGGCCCTCGTCCTTGAACACGAGGTACCAGACGTCGCGGCCGTTGCCGCGCACCGCCTTGACGATCTGTTCCGCCTCAGAGAGCGGCACGCGCGGGTCGTTGGCGCCCTGCGCGACGAACAGCGGCGAGCTGATCCGCTCGGCGTTGTTCAGCGGCGCGATCTCCTGCATGAAGGCGCGCATCGCCGGCTCGCGCTCGTCGCCGTACTCCACGCGGCGCAGGTCGCGGCGGTAGCTCTCGGTGGCTTCGAGGAAGGTGACGAAGTTCGAGATGCCGACGACGTTGACGCCGGCCGCGATGCGCTCGGGGTAGTCGACCATCGAGGCCAGCACCATGTAGCCGCCGTAGCTGCCGCCGAACACGCCGACGCGTTGCGCGTCGAGCTCCGGCTGCTTCGCCACCCAGTCGAGCAGCGCGCCGATGTCCTTGACGGAATCCTTGCGCTTCATGCCGTTGTCGAGCTGCAGGTAGGTTTTGCCGTAGCCGGCCGAGCCGCGCACGTTCGGCACCAGCACGGCCATGCCGAGCTCGTTGACGAGGTACTGGATGCTCGGGCTGAAGGCCGGAAACGCCTGCGCCTCGGGGCCGCCATGGATCTGGATGACGACCGGCAGCTTGCGTCCCGCGGGCACGTTCGCCGGGCGGTAGTAGAAGGCCGGGATGCTCAGGCCGTCGAAGCTCTCGTAGCGGATCAGGCTCGGCGCGACGAAGCGCGAGGTGTCGAGGCCGCCCACTTCGCTCTGCGTCCAGCGCGTGAGCGTCTTCGCGGCGAGGTCGATCACGTGCACGTCGCTCGGCGAGGTCGCGGTGTTCAGCGTCAGCGCGATGCGCGTGCCGTCCGGCGAGAAGGCCATCCCGCCGATCAGGCCCACGGGAAGCGCCGGCAGCTCGACGGCGCGATGGTCGGGCAGCGTGCGCAGGTGCAGCTTGCCGATGCCGTCCTCGTTGGTGGCGAACACCAGGTGCTTGCCGTCGCTGGCGATGTCGAAGGCGGTGACGTCCCAGTCGATGCCGGCGCTCAGGTCCACGGGGGCGCCCGCGCCCGGCGCGTGGTAGCGCAGCGTGCGGAACTCGCTGCCTTCGTCGCTGATGTAGTAGGCCCCCTTGCCGTCCGGCGCGTAGCGGAACGCGCCGACGGCCGCCGTGCCGCCGTCGACCGGGAACATCTCGAGCTTGCCGGTCTTCAGGTCGAGCTCGCCGGGGTAGGTCTCGTTGATCGAGACGGCCTTGGTGACGAAGAGCTTGCTGCCGTCGGGCGAGAAGTCGGTGGCGAACCACGTGCCCCCTTCCTGCAACACGACGCGCGCCGGCGCGTCGCCGGTCTTGACCCAGATATCGCTGTCGCGCCCATTCCGCATCGTGCTGGTGAAGGCCATCTGCGCGCCGTCCCGCGACCAGCGCGGCGATTCGTTGCGCGAGCGTTGGCCGTCGGTGAGGCGCGTCGCTTCGCGCGTCGCGAGGTCGTAGCGGTAGAGCTGCCAGAACTCCGAGCCGCCCTCGTCTTTGCCGAAGACAAAGCCGCCACGGCCCGGCTGCGCCTGCACGGCGACGGTGGGCTCGCGGTAGAACGTGAGCTGCTCGCGCATGCCCAAGGGCTGGCGCACGACGTGCACCTGATTGGTCTCGCCGAAGCGCGTGGTGATCAGGATCGCGTCGTTGCCCGACCAGCCGGCGAAGTTGGCGCCGCGGGTGTTCTGGTAGCGGTTGAGCTGTTCGAGCAGTTCGGGTGACGGCGCGGGGATGTTCTCGCTGATGCGGTTGCCGACCTCCTCGCGCTTGACCTCGGGCGGCGCGGGCGGGACCGCGAGCGCCGGCAAGGCGGCGATGAGCGCAAGGCTGAGCGCGAGCGGGACGACGCGACGAATCATGGGCGGCTCCAGGGGCGGACAGAGCGCTTGAGCCTAGCAGGGCCGCAGCGCGCAGGACGCGGCGGGCTCAGGCCGGTGGTGCGAACAGCGCATCCTGCGGCGAGACGTCGACATCGTCGAAGTGCGCGAGCCCGACGCCGACCAGCCGATAACGCGTTCGCGGCGGCAGCTCGACGCGGTCGCGCAGCGCGAGCGCGAGCGCGGCGAGCGCCTGAGCGCTCGTGGGCATGGTCTCGGGGCTGATGCTGCGCGTGAGCGTCTGGAAATCCGAGGTCTTCAGCTTCAGCTGCACGGTGCGGGCACGCCGCGGTTCGCGCTGCGCCAGCGTCCAGACGCGTTCGGCAAGCCGCGTGATGGTCGGGCCGAGTTCGTCGAGGTAATGGTCCTCGCTGAAGGTGTCCTCGGAGGACACGGACTGCCGCACGCGTGAGGCCACGACGGGCTCCTCGTCGATCCCGCGGGCAAGCTCGGCGAGCTTCAGTCCCCAGCGCCCGAACTTGTGCACCAGCAGCGGCGTCGGCACCGCGCGCAGCTCGCCGACCGTGTGGATCGCGAGCGCGGCGAGCTTCTCGGCCATCACCTGGCCGACGCCAGGCAGGCGCGCCGCCGGCAGCGGTGTCAGGAAGGACAGCACGCGCTCGGGTCGCACCACGAACAGGCCGTCGGGCTTGCGGTGGTCGCTGGCGATCTTGGCGACGAACTTGTTCGGTGCGATACCCGCCGACGCCGTGAGCGAAAGCTCGTCGCGGATGCTGGCGCGGATGGCCTTGGCGACGTCCGTGGCGGTCGCGAGGTCCTGCTTGTTGGCGGTGACGTCGAGGTAGGCCTCGTCGAGTGACAGCGGCTCGATCACGTCGGTGTGGCGCTCGAGGATCTCGCGCACGCGCCTCGACACCGCTTTATAGCGCGCGAAATCCGGCGGCACGAACACGGCATGCGGGCACAGACGCTCGGCGCGGATCGCCGGCATCGCGGAGCGCACGCCGTACTTCCGCGCCTCGTAGCTGGCCGCACAGACCACCGAGCGCGCGCCCTTCCAGGCCACGACGATGGGCTTCCCGCGCAGGCTCGGGTCGTCGCGTTGTTCCACCGACGCGTAGAACGCGTCCATGTCGATGTGGACGATTTTCCGCATCGCCGCAGGATACCGGCGCGTCACGCCGTCGACACGTGGCATCGGCAGGCTTCACCCATGGACATGACCCTCCGATCGTCTCTCGCCGCGCTGGCGCTTATGCTCGGCGCCATGCCGACCCTCGCTGCGACGCCTTTCCTCGTCATTGCCCATCGCGGCGCGTCGGGCGAGCGTCCCGAGCACACGATCGAGGCCTATCGCCTCGCCGTCGCGCAGGG
>JBOFQO010000410.1:0-5134 GCA_051660925.1 Silanimonas sp.
CTCGTCCGCGACAAGGACGGCCAGAAGATGTCGAAGTCGAAGGGCAACGTGCTCGATCCCATTGATCTCATTGATGGCATCAGCATCGATGCACTCGTCGCCAAGCGCACCAGCGGCCTGATGAAGCCGACCGACGCGCCGAAGATCGAGAAGGCCACGCGCAAGGAGTTCCCGGAGGGCATCCCGGCCTTCGGCGCCGATGCGCTGCGCTTCACCTTCGCCTCGCTGGCCACGCACGGCCGCGACATCAAGTTCGACCTCGCGCGCTGCGAGGGCTACAAGAACTTCTGCAACAAGCTGTGGAACGCCGCGCGCTTCGTGCTGATGAATACCGAGGACTTCAACGTCTCGGGCGTGCCGGTGCCGACGACGGACGCCGAGCGCTGGATCCTCGACCGCCTGCAGCAGCTCTTGAAGGAAGTCGAAACGCAGTTCGCCGCTTACCGCTTCGACCTCGCCTCACAGGCGATGTACGAGTTCGTCTGGAACGAGGTCTGCGACTGGTTCCTCGAACTCAGCAAACCGGCGCTGCAGGGCGAAGACGCCGCGGCCATCGCCTCGACCCGTCACACCCTGCTCTACGTGCTGGAGCAGAGCCTGCGCGTGCTGCACCCCCTGATTCCGTTCGTGACGGAAGAGATCTGGTCGCATCTGGCGCCGAAGCTGGGCCTCGCCGGCGACACCTCGCGCGGCTCGATCAGCGTGCAGGCCTACCCGCAGTTCGATGCCACGCTCACCAACGCGCAGGCCGCGGCCGACATCGAATGGCTGAAAGCCGCGATCACGGCGCTGCGCTCGATCCGCAGCCAGCTCGGCGTGCCGCCGGGCAAGGCCGTGCCCTTGTTGCTCGCGGCGAAAGGCGACGTCGCGGACGCCGAACGTTCGCGCTTACAACGACACGCCGCCGGCCTGAAGTTCCTCGCCAAACTGGAGTCGATCGATTGGGTCCAGGGCGAGCCGCCGGCCGCCGCCGCCGCAGTGCTCGGCGAACTGACCCTGCTCGTCCCGCTGGCCGGCCTCGTCGACCTCGATGCCGAGCGCGCGCGTCTCGACAAGGAGATCAAGCGCGTCGAAGGCGAGATCGTGAAGTGCAACGGCAAGCTGTCGTCCGACACCTTCGTCGCCAACGCCCCCGCCGTCGTCGTCGAGCAGGAGCGCAAGCGCCTCGCCGAGTGGACGACGACGCTCGACGGGCTGAAGGCGACCCGCGAGCGCCTGTAGCCGCTGCCTCACGCCGGGCTGAACCGCGACGCCCGCCCGCCGCGTTGCGGACTGGCGGGCTCGAGTGGTTTCGGGCACGGTGCGCCCCATGACCGAACTCAGCCTCCACGGCTTGGCCCACGCCCTGCGCGACGAGCGCTGGAGCGCCATCACCCACGGGGCCGGCGCGGTGCTCGGCGCGGTCGGCAGCGCGGTGCTGATCACGCTCGCCGCGCTCTGGGGTGACGGCTGGCAGCTGGCCAGTGCCATCGTCTTCAGCGTGACGCTGATCCTCCTGTACACGGCCTCCGCGCTCTACCACGCTGCGCCGTTCAAGACGGCGCTGAAGGCGCGGCTGAAGATCCTCGACCACTGCGCCATCTACCTGCTGATCGCCGGCACGTACACGCCGATCACCCTCGTCGGCCTGCGCGAGCACGGCGGCTGGTGGATGTTCGGCGCGATCTGGACACTGGCCGTCGCCGGTGTCGCGTTCAAGCTCGTCACCCGCGGTCGCTTCAAGCTGCTGTCGACGCTGATCTACATCGCGATGGGCTGGATGGCCGTCGTCGCTATCAAGCCGATGACCGAGCAGCTGAGCACCTGGGCGTTGGTTTGGATCTTCTCGGGCGGCGTCGCCTACACGCTGGGTACGCTGTTCTACATGAGCCGGCGCATCCGCTACACGCACACGATCTGGCACGGCTTTGTGCTGGCCGGCAGCGCCCTGCACTTCGCGGCGGTCGCCACTCAGGTCTGGGGCTGAGGCCGATCCACGCGGCGGCTCAAGCCGGTGGCGCGCCGCCGGTAGCGGATCCCGGTGCCACCAGCTCCAACGCCATCACGATCGCGTCCTCGCGCCCATCCTTCGCCGGGTAATAGCGCGGACGCCGGCCGATCCGACCGAAACCCTCGCTGTCGTACAGCGCGATCGCGCCCGGATTGGACGGCCGCACTTCGAGAAAGACACGGTCGGCCATGTGCCAGCGCGCGAGGTCGACCATCCGTCGCAGCAGCCGGCGCCCCAGCCCATGGCCTTGCCAAGCGGGATCGACGCAGAGATTGAGCAGGTGGGCTTCGTCGGCACCGACACTCAACACGCCGTAGCCCAGCAGCCCTTCGGCGGATTCGGCGACCCAGCAGGCGTACCCGGCGCCGAGGCAGTCGCGGAAGATGCCAGCCGTCCACGGGAAGGCATAAGCGCGCTCTTCCATCGCGGCCACCAGGGGCACATCGGCTTGCCGCATCGGCCGGAACTGCACCGCCTGCTGCAGCTGGGCCGCCAAGCCTCAGCCCCCGCGACGCCAGTCGCGCACGCGCCGCCACAGCGCGCGCTTGAAGGCTGCCTCACCCGGCCGGCCGTCCGGGGCCGGCCATTCGGCCCACAGGCCACCCACCCAACGCTCAAGGCCACCGCGCAGGCGTGGCGGCAGCGGCACCTGTGCCAGTGGTGCGCCGGGCTGGGCCGCTACCACGCGCGGACGCATCGGCGCGAGGCCGAGCGCGTCGAGGGCGCGGCGCTGCAGCGGCGACCAGTTCACGACGCAGTCGCCCCCGCGCGCCGACGCAGCATCAGCCCGCCGATCGGGCCGCTGAGGACGTAGACGATGGCCACAGCGAAGATGACCTTCGGCGCATCGATCAGCAGGGCCACGAGCACGGCGACAACAAGCAGCATGAACCAGAACGGCACGCGGTCCCCGGGCCAGCCCTTGAAGCTGAAGAAGCGGATGCGACTGACCATCAGCAGCGCGCAGGTCACCGTCACGAGCAGCGCCACCCAGCGCATGTCGTCGCCACTCCAGCCCAACTCGGTGAAGCACCAGACCACACTGATCATCGTTCCGGCCGAGGCCGGGCTGGCCAGGCCGATGAACCAGCGCTTGTCGGCGCTGCCGGCCGAGACGTTGAAGCGCGCGAGGCGAAGCGCCGCGCAGGCGACGTAAAGGAAAGCCGCGGCCCAGCCGACCTTGCCCCAGGCCCCGCCGTCCAGCACGAGCTGGGCGAGGCCCCAGTGATACATGACCAGTGCCGGCGCCATGCCGAAGCTCAGCAGATCGGACAGCGAGTCGTACTGCACGCCGAACTCGCTGGTGGTGCCGGTCATGCGCGCCACGCGGCCGTCGAGGCCGTCGAACACGCCGGCGACGATCACGGCAATGCACGCGGCTTCGAAGCGGCCGTTGGCGGCGGCGAGGATGGCGTAGAAGCCGGCGAACATGTTCGCCGTGGTCAGTAGGTTCGGCAGCAAGTAGATGTGTCGGCTGCGCGGCCGCACCGTGGGCTGCGCCGATGAGGTGTCGTCAGGTTTCGGATCCATGCCCGGAGTGTAGCCGCTGGGCCACCCGCCCTGCCCCATCCGCCCCGATGGCGCTACCATGGACCGAACCCCCGTTGGAGCGGTCCCCATGCGTTTTCTCGCCGGCCTGATCACCACCCTCGCCCTCGTGGCGGCTTCCCCCCAGCTGCAGGCGCAGGACCCGGTGTACACGTGGGTCGACGGCAACGGCGTTCGCCACTACGCCCAGTCCCCGCCCGAGGGCGTGAAGTACGAAACCCGCGGTGTTCGCGACCAGACCGTCGGCAGCGAAGCGACCAAGGCCCCCGAAGCCAGCGGCCCGCAGCGGCCGGATGATCGCATGGCCTGCGAGCGCGCCCGCCTCTCGCTCGACCAGCTGAATTCAGACGTGCCGCTGGAAATGGACAAGGACGGCGACGGAAAGCCCGAGCCGATCGACGACGCGCAGCGCGCCGAGCAAAAGCGCCTCGCCGAGCAGGCCGTGCGGGCCTACTGCGCGGCCGGCTGACCGTCTGCCGCGACGCGGCACTGGGGCATGGAACAGGTGTCGCCGGCTAGAATGCCGGCTTCGCCTGACACCGCCGACCCCATGCGCCTTTCGCAGTTCCACCTCAGCACCACCAAGGAAACCCCCGCCGACGCCGAAGTCATCAGCCACCAGTTGATGCTGCGGGCGGGGATGATCAAGAAGCTCGGCGCCGGCCTCTACACCTGGACCCCGCTCGGCCTGCGCGCGCTTCGCAAGGTCGAAGCCATTGTCCGCGAGGAAATGGAGCGCGCCGGCGCCATCGAAGTGCTGATGCCCGCGGTGCAACCGAAGGAGCTCTGGGAAGAGACCGGCCGCTGGGCGAAGTTCGGTGGCCAGTTGCTGAAGATCACCGATCGCAAGCAGCAGGAGTACTGCTTCGGCCCGACCCACGAGGAAGTCATCACCGACTTCGCGCGCCAGGAGCTCGCCAGCTACAAGCAGCTTCCAAAGAACTTCTTCCAGATCCAGACCAAGTTCCGAGACGAGATCCGCCCGCGCTTCGGCGTGATGCGTGCTCGCGAGTTCCTGATGAAGGACGCGTACTCGTTCCACGTCACGCCCGAGTGCATGGCGCGCGAATACGAGAACATGTACGACGCCTACACGCGCATCTTCACGCGCCTGGGCCTGACGTTCCGCGCGGTGAACGCGGACACCGGCGCGATCGGCGGTTCGGCCTCGCACGAGTTCCACGTGCTGGCGGATTCCGGCGAGGACGCCATCGCCTTCTCCGACACGTCGCCTTACGCCGCGAACGTCGAGCTGGCCGAAGCCGTCGCACCCGCCGCGCCGCGCCCGACCGCGACCGAGGCGATGCGCAAGGTCGCCACGCCGACGCAGAAGACCTGCGAGGCGGTGGCCGAGCTGCTCGGCCTCCCGCTGACGCGCACGGTCAAGTCGATCGCCGTCATCGGCGATGCCAAGGTGCTGGGCGGCACGGGCTTCGCACTGGCGCTGGTCCGAGGCGATCACGTCGTCAACGAGATCAAGCTCTCGAAGATTATCGGCCTCGCCGAGCACCGCCTCGCGACGGAAGAGGAAATCCGCGCGCATCTTGAGGCGGCGCCAGGTTCACTCGGGCCGGTCGCGCCGAAGCAGGCGATCAC
>JBOFQO010000411.1:0-2288 GCA_051660925.1 Silanimonas sp.
CCAGCTGTTCAACCAGGTGATCGGCCTGCCGGGCCTCGGCCAGATGCTGGTGCCGCAGTACATCGGCCCGAACGGCTTCGTGCTGCAGGAAGTCACCGCCGCCACCGACAACTACGTGGCCGAACAGCGCATCGACTACGTCGGCCTCGGGTTCGACGTCAGCTTCAACGACCGCTTCCGCATCAACGCCGGCGCGCGCTACGAAACCAATGAGCAGTCGGTCAGCACCTTCTCGGTGCTGCAGGCCAACCAGCGCATCGACAGCGCGCTCGACGAGAGCGACGTGCTGCCGAGCTTCGGCGCCACCTGGATGATCGACGACTCCCAGCAGCTGCGCTTCGGCTGGAGCCGCACCCTCTCGCGGCCCGATTTCCGCGAGCTGTCGCCGGCGCCGTTCCTCGATCCGGTCCTCGACATCCTGACCTTCGGCAACCCGGAGCTCGAGACCGCGAAGATCACCAACATCGACCTGCGCTGGGAGTACTACTTCTCGTCCGACGAGTCGCTGTCGGTGGCGCTCTTCCGCAAGGAGTTCGACAAGCCGATCGAGAAGCTGCTGCTGCCGGCCACCGGCTCGCTGCTGCTGACGCTCGCCAACGCGGAATCGGCCACGAACCAGGGCATCGAGATCGACTACTTCCAGCGCATGGGCTGGGCCGATGGCTGGTTCGGCGACGTCGACATGGAGAACTGGTTCATCGCCGCGAACTACGCGTGGATCGACTCCGAGATCGTGCTCGATCCGACCCGCGCCGGCGTCAGCACCAACCTCAACCGACCGCTCGAAGGCCAGTCGCCGTACGTGGTCAACCTGCAGCTCGGCTACAGCAGCCCGGAAGGCACGCACGAGACGGCGCTGTCGTACAACATCGCCGGCGAGCGCATCGTGCAGGTCGGCATCGACACCCAGCCGGACGTCTACGAGCAGCCGGCCGGCCAGCTCGACTTCAACTGGAAGTGGCAGTTCGCCGACGACTGGTCGACGCGCGTGCGCGTCCGCAACCTGCTCGACCCGAGCATCGAGTTCGAGCAGGGCAACATCAACATCCGCGAGTTCAAGCGCGGTCGCGAGATCGCCATCTCGCTCGAGTGGTCGCCGAAGCGCGACGACTGATCGCGTCGGCCCACGTTGCCCGACGAGGCCCGCGCCCTGCGCGGGCCTCGCCGTTTCAGAAGCCGACGACGAGGTTCGTGGTGAACAGCGTGTCAGTCTTATCGATCCCTTCGGGCACGTTGGTGCTGTGGCGCACCTGATAGCCGGCCTTCAGCGCGAAGTGTTCGCTCATCTGCACGGCGACCCCGAGGTCGTTCTGCAGGAAGGTCGAGCCGCTGCCGGATTCGGCCAGCAGCAGGTTGGTGAGCGTCGTGTTCGCCGTGAGCTCGTGCTCGAAGTCGAGGGATCCGCGCGCGATCGCGTCGGTTTCGGCGTCGAACGAGGTGAGCACCGGCGGCGTGCCGACCCGCTCGTCGATCGGCTGCGCGCGGCGCAGGCCCGGGCCGAACTCGCCGAGCAGCAGGGTCCGCCGGGTGTCGATGAACCGGTAGCCGACGCCCGCTGAAGCGACGCCCTGGTACTCGTACGAGGCGAAGTCGTCGCGCTCGTAGCGCAGCGTGCCGAAGCCGTAGAAGTCCTCGCTGAAGTCGTAGCCGAGCTTCACGCCGAGCTGGTAGCGGTTCGCCGACAGTTCGTCGTCCGACTTGGCGCGCAGGGCGGCGGCGTTCAGCCCGTAGAACCAGCGATCCGCCTGGCGCAGGAAGGCGAACTTGCCGTTGACCGTTTCGCTGTCGGCATTGCCGCTGGCGATGGCGAGGCCGAACTCCGCTTCGCCCGACCAGCCGCGCGACTCGGCGCGTTCCTCGAGGTCGTCGCGATCGGCCTCGTCGGCGCGGGCGGTGACGGGCAGGGTAGCGAGCAGGGCGATCGTCAGGGCAAGGCGCATATCGTGTCCCGGGGTGGCGTGGAGGAGGCGCGCAGCCTAGATTCGCGTCGACCAACCGGGTCTGAATCCTCGTCAGGAGCCGTTCCATGCGCCGACCGTTCGTCCTCGTTCCGCTGCTGCTTGCTGCCCTGGCTGGCGGCTGCGCCAAGCGCACCGCCGCCGACGGCTCCGGCGCACCGGTGCTGGACGGCAGCACGGCGCCCGAGGGCACGGCGCTGGCCTACGAGCACGAAGCCGAAGTGACACTGCCGGATGCCGCAGCGCTGCTCAGCGCATCGGAGGCCGTTGCCGCCTCCTGCCGCGAACAGCGCTTCGGCGACTGCGCCCTGCTCGGCGTCGAGCAGCGTG
>JBOFQO010000412.1:0-2269 GCA_051660925.1 Silanimonas sp.
GTCAGCCGTCTCGCAGCACTGTCCGCCGAGGCACTCGTGACGCAGGTCATCGTGCAGGGCGTACTGTCGGGCATCGTCGCCGTGCTGTGCTTCACCCGCGCGGCCGAGCTGATCGGCGCTGGCCGCGCCGCAGTGTTCCCGGCCATGGTGCCGGCGGCGGCCATCGTGCTCGGCATTCCGCTCGCGGGCGAATGGCCCAACGGCTGGCAGCTCGGCGGCCTGGCGCTGGTCAGTGCCGGGCTCTTGATCGCGATCGGCGTGCTGCCGGCGATGTGGCGCAAGCGGCCTTAGCCGGCCGGGTCAGCCCTCTCGCTTCGCCGCGGCCGCCGCGCGTCGCAGCGCCTCGCGGAACCACGCCTGCGCCGGATGCCGGCCCAGGCGTTCGTGCCACATCATCTTCATCTGCCTCAGGCCGAGCGGCGCGGGCACGGTCAGCACGGCATCGGTGCGGGCGACGATGGCCGGCGCAGCGGCGAAGTGGTTCACCGTCATCTGGATCCGTCGGGTCATGCCGCGTTCGGCCAGCGCCTCGTCGATGAAGCCGCGCGCATCGCCGCGCGGTGACACCAGCACGTGCTTCGCCTTCGCGTACTGCGCGATGGTGGGCGCCTTGGTCGCGAACGGATGGCCACGACGGACGACGCAGACGTAGTCGTCCTCGACCAGCACCTCGGCGCCGAAGCGCTCCGCCGGTGCCGTGGCGGCGGTGCAGGCCACGTCCGCTTCGCCCTCGTCCAGCATCTCGAAGGTGCGGCCGGCAGTCGGGACGATGCGCACATCGATGTTCGGCGCCTCGACGTCGATGATCCGCGCGAGCATGGGCGCGACGACCGCGGTGAAGTAATCGTTGGTGGCGACGGTGAACACCTGGCGCGCGGTGGCGGGGTCGAAGCGCGGCGGATCGAGTGTGCGCTTGAGCTCGTCGAGCAGCCCGTGGATCACCGGCGCCAGCTCGGCCGCGCGCGGCGTCGGCCGCAGTTTTCCCGGCCCGCGCAGAAACAGCTCGTCGCCGAGCTGGGCGCGCAGCCGCGCCATCGCATTCGAGACCGCGCTCTGTGTCAGGAACAGGCGCGCCGCTGCACGGGTGACGTTGCGCTCCTGCATCACCGCATCGAAGAGGACGAGCAGGTTGAGGTCGAGCCGGCGCAGTTCCATGAGGTCACCATTTGCGTTGGTGATATCGAGTATGCCGAAACATCGTTGGACGTGATGGATGCCGAGGCGGAATCTTGCGCCACGCCGGCACCCCGCCGGTCCCATTCCTGAGGAGAGCGCGTCATGCGCAAGCTTGAAAACAAAGTGGCCGTCATCACCGGCGGCAACAGCGGCATCGGTCTCGCGACCGCCAAGGCCTTCATCGACGCTGGCGCCAAGGTGGCGCTGTTCGGCCGCGACGCGACCACCCTGCACGCGGCCGCCGAGACGCTCGGCGCCAACGCTATCGCCGTCCAGGGCGACGTGACGCGCCGCGACGACCTCGAGCGCCTGTACAAAACCACGACGCAGCGCTTCGGCAAGGTCGACGTGGTGTTCGCCAACGCCGGCGTGGCCGAGTTCGTGCCGCTGGACCAGGTGGACGACGCGCACTACGCCAAGGTCATGGACATCAACGTCAAGGGCGTGCTGCTGACGGTGCAGGCGGCGCTGCCGGTATTGAACGACGGCGCGTCGATCATCCTCACCACGTCGGGCGTCAACAAGATCGGCATGCCGGGCAGCAGCGTGTACTCGGCGACCAAGGCCGCCGTGCGTTCGTTCGCGCGCACGTTCTCGGCCGAGCTGGTTGGCCGTGGCATCCGCGTCAACGCGCTGAGCCCGGGCTACACCGAAACGCCGATCTTCGGCCGCCTCGGCATGACCGAGGAGCAGATCCAGGCCCTCGCCGCGAACGCCATCGCGGAAGTGCCGCTGAAGCGCTTCGCGCAGCCCTCGGAAATGGCCAGCGTCGCCGTGTTCCTCGCTTCGAACGATTCCAGCTTCGTCGTCGGTGCGGAAATCGACGTCGACGGCGGGCAGACGCAGCTGTGAACGCCACGACCCTGAACCGCGCGTCACCCCTCCGCCGCCTCAACGCCATCAGCGCCGACGGCACGCGCCTCGCCGTGCAGGAATGGAGCCCGCGCCGCGATGACGGCCGGCCCACGATCGTTCTGGTGCATGCGTGGTCGCAAAGCCACCTCGGCTGGCGGCCGCTGTTCGAGCGCGACCTGCTCGATACCTTCCATGTGGTCAGCTTTGACCTGCGCGGCCACGGCGAATCGGACGCGCC
>JBOFQO010000413.1:0-3404 GCA_051660925.1 Silanimonas sp.
CCTGCGCCAGCCGTCGCTGCAGCCGCGCGTGCAAATGATCGACGCGGGCGCGCATTTCGCTGCGATCGGGCACCAGCAGCTCGGCCGCGGCCGAAGGCGTGGGCGCTCGCAGGTCGGCGACGAAATCGGCCAGCGTGAAGTCCACCTCGTGCCCGACGGCCGACACCACCGGCACCGGCGATTCGGCGATGGCGCGCACCAGTGCTTCGTCGTTGAAGCACCACAGGTCGTCGAGCGAGCCGCCGCCGCGCGCGATCAGCAGCACGTCGTGGCGCTGCGCCGCGTAGGCCGCGCGCAGGGTCTCGATGATCGCGGGGGCAGCGGTGGCGCCTTGCACCGGCACCGGCAGCAGCTCGACCTCGAGCAGGGGCCAGCGTCGCGTGAGTACGCTCTGGATGTCGCGGATGACGGCACCGCTCGGCGAGGTCAGCACCCCCAGCCGGCGCACGAAGCGCGGCAGCGGGCGCTTGCGGCCTTCCGCGAACAGCCCCTCGGCGTCGAGCTTGGCCTTCAGCGCGTCGAAGGCCCGGCGCAGTGCGCCTTCGCCGGCCTCTTCCATGTGCTCAAGCACGAGCTGATAGTCGCCGCGCGGCTCGTAGAGCGTGAGCTTGCCGCGCACCAGCACCTGCAGGCCGTCACGCGGCACGAAGCGCAGGTACTGGGCCTTCATCTTGAACATCGCGCAGCGCACCTGCGCGCGGTCGTCCTTCAGCGAGAAGTACAGGTGCCCAGAGCCAGGCCGCGCGAGGCTGGAGAGCTCGCCCTCCACCCAGATTGACGGGAAGCTGCCCTCAAGCAGGTCGCGGGCTAGGGTGTTGAGCTGGGACGGGCGGAGCGTGGCCCGACCGGCGGTGTTGGCGGCGCTCACGGGTGCGCGCCCTCGGAGGCGCAGCGCGCCACGCGGGCGCGACGGTACACTGGCGGCACTGGAACGGAGCGATGGCGCATGGGCGAAGTGTATCGACGTTTGGGCGAGGTCCTGCCGCCGGGCCTGCGCGTCGAGCTGCCGTTCGCTCCCGACGCGAAGCGCGCCAGCGCGTGGATCGAAACCCTGCCGCGCGCCGACGTCGCAGCCAGCCGACGCGCGCTGTTGCGGGCGCTCGACGCGCTGTCGTCGACGCATGCGCTAAAGGGCGCAACGCGGCGCGAGATCGCCGAAGTGCTTCGCCCGGTCGTGCTCGACAACGCGCTGTCGACGCAGCGCCTTTACGCGGGCAAACCCCTGCCGCTGGCCGGCGAACTGGCCTGCCTGCCCGCCGAGCTGGCTCAGCTGCACCTTCGTCTCGCCCACGCCTACCGCATGGCCGCCGCCGACCAGTGCGCGCCGTCCGGCAGCCTGCCGTGGCTGCGTGGCGGCCAGGTCGCGGAATCGGTGCAGCGCGCGACCTACCACTACGGCGAAGCGCTGCTCGCGGCGTGGCGCGTGTACGTTGACCTGCCGGTCGATGCATGGCGCGGCTTGCATCGTACTTACCGCTTCGCCGTCGCCAGCGAACTTGAGCGCCGTCCCTCCAGCGATCCGCTGCTGCCCGGCCTACCCAACGTTCACCAGCGCTACGTCGAACTGCTGCTGATGGACATCGTGAACCCGCGCGCGTTCTCGCAAGCAGAACAGGAACGCGTCTGGGCAATGTGCGAAGCCTTCGCGCCGCGGACGCCGCTGCGCGACGCGCCCTCCGCGACCGCCGTCGGCGTGGCCGACGATGCCGACGAAGGCCCAGGCGGCAAGGCGCCGCCGCGCCAGCACCTCGACCTCGTCGGTTTCGCCGCCGCCGTCGAAGCGGCCCTTTCGGCGAGCGCTGGCGAGGAAGCCACCGTGATGCCTGAGCACGGCATGCCGGTGAAGATGAGCGCCGACGGCCTGCGTAAGCTGCGCCGCGCCTTCTCGCAAGCGGCGGCTCGGCAATTCACGCGCCTGGACGCGGGTCACACCGTCGAGACCGTCTTCGGGCTGTCCGGCCTGCACTACCAGGCCAGCGGCGAGCGCGATTTCGACGCCTTCGCGCGCCAAGTCCTCGGCGACGAGCTGACGGAAACCGCGCGCGCCGCCTGGTCGGCTGGCAGCGCCGAGGTGTCGGCGCGCTCGGTGCGTGTGCCGGCCGTCGTGGTCGACCAGAGCCTCGGCGGCTATCGCATGCGCTGGGCGCAGGACAACCAGCTTCGCTTGCGCGTCGGCGAGGTGGTCGGCATCCATGTCGGCGACTACGAAGACCCGTCCGACTGGATGCTCGGCATCTTGCGCTGGCTTCGCTACGAAGCCGACGGGCAGGTGATGGCCGGCGTTGAGCTGCTGTCGCGCGCGGTGGCCGCCGTGGCCTTGATGGGCACCGGTTCGGCGAGCCGAGCGCCGCTGCGCGCCCTCGAGCTGCGGCCGCCCTATGGCGGCGGTGACTGGCTGTACCTCGCCGCGCTGCGCCTGCCGCAGGGCGAGGCCCTGCGCGTCGGCCGCGAGCAGGAGTCCATCGACCGTCTGCTCGACCGCCGCCCCGAGAACCGCCTGAGCGATCTCCGGCTCGTGCAGACCATGGGCGACTACTTCCTCTACCGCTACGCACCGGCCGAGCCGGCGCAATCCTGAGTGATCCGATGAGTTCTGCTATCCCGGCACCGCGCCGCCGCTCCATCCCCGTTCGCGTTGGCAAGGTCATCGTCGGTGGCGACGCGCCCGTCGTCGTGCAGTCGATGACCAACACCGACACCGCCGACATCAAGGGCACGACCCAGCAGATCGCCGAGCTCTGGCGCGCGGGCTCCGAGAAGGTGCGCGTCACCGTCAACAACGAGGAGTCCGCCGCTGCCGTGCCGCACATCCGCGACCGGCTGGCGATGATGGGCATCGACGTGCCGATCATCGGTGACTTCCACTACAACGGTCACACCCTGCTCGAAGCGCACCCCGCCTGCGCCGAGGCGCTGGCGAAGTACCGCATCAACCCGGGCAACGTCGGCTTCGGCAAGAAGAAGGACACGCAGTTCGCCGCGATCATCGAGAAGGCGCTGCAGTACGACAAGCCGGTGCGCATCGGCGCGAACTGGGGCTCGCTCGACCAGAGCCTCGCTGCCGTGCTGATGGACGAGAACGCGAAGCGCCCCGAGCCCTGGGACGCCGCACGCGTGCTGCGCGAGGCCCTCGTCCGCTCCGCGCTGGATTCCGCGGAAAAAGCCGTCGAGCTCGGCCTGCCGAAGGACCGCATCATCCTGTCGGCGAAGGTGAGCGGCGTGCAGGAGCTGATCGCCGTTTACCGCGACCTCGCTGCGCGCTGCGACTACCCGCTGCACCTCGGTCTCACCGAGGCCGGCATGGGCAGCAAGGGCATTGTGGCCAGCACGGCAGCCCTCGCTGTGCTGCTGCAGGAAGGCATCGGCGACACCATCCGCATCTCGCTGACGCCCGAGCCCGGCCA
>JBOFQO010000414.1:0-6726 GCA_051660925.1 Silanimonas sp.
GGGCGACCACTCGACATCGACGCCGTCCACGCGCAGCCGCCACGGAATGACGCGGCCGGTGCTCGGCAACACGAACGGAATGCTGTCGTGCGCGTCGAGCGCGTCCACGTCCTCGGGCGCACCGCGTCGCGTGAGGTAGGACGGCGCGGCAACGAGCACCAGCGCAGCGTGCTCCAGCGGTCGGGCGATCAGCCCCGCGCTGTCGGCGGGCTCCCCGAGCCGCACGACCGCGTCGAAGCCTTCGGCCAGCAGATCGACGTTGCGGTTGCTCATGTCGAGCTCGACACGCACCTCCGGATAGCGCGCGCGGAACGACGCTAAGCGCTGTGGCGCCCGATGGTGACCCCACGTCGTCGGCACGCTCAGGCGCACGGCGCCCGCCACGCGCTGATGGTCGCCACGCAGCCCGCTTTCGGCCTCGTCGATCAGGTCGAAGGCGGCACGCGATTGCCGCGCGTACAGCGCGCCGGCTTCGGTGAGGGCGAGCTGCCGCGTGCTGCGCCGGAGCAGCGCGACCCCGAGGCGCACTTCCAGACGCTGCACGGCGCGGCTGACGGCCGATGGGGTCAGACCGAGGCGCCGCGCGGCGGCAGTGAACGAGCCGGTCTCTGCCGTCGTCTGCAGCGCTTCAAGGTCCAGCAGATGCTCGTATCGGCGGGCCATTGTTGCTTCCAGAGCAAAACTGATGCGCTCCAGCATGGATTTATCACTGTGCAGGCGATGAATAGGGTGTGCAAACCGGCGCCCCTCCGGCGCCACTCATCCATACTCGGGAGAACCCATGAACCGCCTGATCCTTGCTTCCGCCCTCGCCGCCGCCGTGGACGCGGCGCCCTCCGCCCCCACCGATCGCATGCCGACCAAGCCGGTGCTGATCGTCGCCACCAGTCATCCCACCAAGGGCGACACCGGCCAGCCGACGGGCGTCTACCTCGGGGAAGTGACGCACCCGCTGGCCGAGTTCGACGCCGCCGGCATTCCGGTCGAAATTGCTTCGGTACGCGGCGGCGAGCCGCCCGTCGACGGCCTCAAGCTCGATGACCCGATCAATGCACGCTACTGGAACGACGCCGCGTTCCGCGAGCGCCTGCGGACGACGCGACCGCTGTCGGCGCTGCGTGCTTCGGACTACTCGGCCGTGTTGTTCGCCGGCGGCCACGGAACGATGTGGGATTTCCCGGACAACCCCGACGTGCAGCGCCTGGCGCGCGAGGTCTACGAGGGCGGCGGCGTGGTCGCCGCGGTCTGCCACGGCCCCGCCGCGCTGGTGAACGTGCGGCTGTCGTCGGGTCGTTTCCTCGTCGACGGTCGCGAGGTCGCCGCCTTCACGGACGACGAGGAACGCGCGGTGAAGCTCGACCGTGTGGTGCCTTTCCTGCTGGCTTCGACGCTGCAGGCCCGCGGCGCGACGCATCGGCCGGCACCGAACTGGCAGGCTCAGGTCGTCGTCGATGGTCGTCTCGTGACCGGGCAGAACCCGGCGTCGGCCACCGGCGTCGGCGAAGCCATGGTCGCGCTGCTGGCGACGCGCGCCGCCGCGCCGGCGACATCGCGCTGACGCGCTGGCGCGATGGCACTGGAATCCCGGCCACGCGCAAGGCAGGCTCGCGCTGCCCGCGCCCCGCGCGCTTCGCCGGAGACCGCCATGCCGCACCATGCCCCGCCCGTCGGCGCCCCCTGCTGGTTCGAGCTGTCGAGCACTGATCCCGCCCGCTCACAGGCCTTTCTGAAGGCCGTGTTCGGTTGGGACGCCGCGCCGATGGACGTTGGTGGCGGCGGCCCCTACGCCTTCCTGCGCAACGCCAACGGCACCGTCGGCGCGGTCGGCGGCATGCCGCCCGGCACCGAAGGCGCGCCCTCGTACGGGGGGGTGTACTTCGGCACCGACAGCGTCGACGCCAGCGTCGCCGCGGCGACGGCCGCCGGCGCCAAGCCGTTCTTCGACCCCTTCGACGTGCCGGGCCACGGCCGCGGCGCGGTGCTCGCCGCGCCCGGCGGCGCGGCCTTCAACCTCTGGCAGTCGGCCAACACGGACGCCGGCGACTTCGTGATGTTCGAGGACTTCAGCTTCGGCTGGGTCGAGCTCGCCACCCGCGACGTCGACGCCGCGCAGCGCTTCTACGGCCCGCTGCTCGGCTGGACCTTCAAGGATTCGGCGAACGCGCCGGCCGGCACGCGCTACAGCGAGTACGCGGTCGGCGAAACGCACTACGGCGGCGTGCTGCAGATGACCGCCGAATGGGGCGACATGCCCGAACACTGGTCGCTGTACGTGGTGGTGCCCGACGTCGACATGGCGCTTTCGGCCACCGACGCGGCCGGCGGCCGCGTCACCGTGCCAGCCTTCAACGCCCCTGGCGTGGGGCGTATCGCGCGCATCGACGACCCAACCGGCGCGGGCCTCTACCTCGTGCAGCTCGCGCGCTAGGCGCTCGCGAACGCGGCGTTCGTCGCGCGAGTGGATTCGATCGCGGCCAAGCGTTCGCGCAGGGCCTGCGCCAGCGCTTCCGCGCTCGCACCGCCGCGGGTCAGCGCGAAGGCATGCTCCGGGTCGCGATGGCGGTCCAGCCAGAGCCCGCCATCGACGGCGGGCTCCGGCCGCGTGGCGGCGAGCCACAGCGCGGTGTCGGCGCCCTGCGCGGGCGTGCGCAGCACGGACTTCATGGCGCGGCGGAAGCCGGGCAGCGACGAGCGCACGCCCTCGGTGTCGACCCAGCCAGGATGCATCACCAACGCGCGCGGCGCGGCGCTCTGCGCGTTCCACCAGCGCGTCAGCTCAATCTGCGCACGCTTGTGCTGCGCGTAGCTCATGAAGCCGTCGTGCGCGATTTCATCGCGCGCTTCGAGCGCGTCGAGATCGAGCTTCGCCCCGTACGCGCCACCGGAGCTCATCGACAGCAGCAGCGAGCGCTCGTCGAGCGCACCGGAGGCCCGCAGCGCCTCCGTCATCGCGAATGGCGCGAGCACATTCGTCGCGAAACTGGTTTCGACGCCCTCGGCGGTGCGCCGGTGCTCGTGCAGCATCACCCCGACGTTGTGCACCAGCACGTCGATACGGCCGGCGCGCGCGGCAAGGCGCCGAACACTCGCCACCGATGCCAGATCAACCTGCATCGCGTGCAGGCGGGCGATGTGCGAGTGCGCGTCGGTGCGCAGCGCGACGAGCTTGGCGTTGTCGCGTGCCAGCGCCCAGACCTCGGCGCCGCCGGCCAGCGCGCCCAGTGCGATGGCGCGCCCGATGCCACCGGTGGCGCCGGTCACCCACCAGCGTTGGCCGTGAAAGTCGAAGGGCGGGGCGGGACGCGCGGCGACCCGACGCCGGTGGCCGATCGTTGAGAACGGCAAGGCAAAACGCGCGTAACAAGCGAGGGCAGCAACAGATTTCAACATGTCGCCATTGTCCCGCCGCACGCGCCGACGCCCGGTGAGCGCCGTGCGAGCGGCGGGTGAGGGCGCACCGTCAAGGCGCGCCCCCTCCGCGCACCGGCCTTAGAACGCGTAGTTCAACGAGACAAGGAAGGCGTCGGCTTCGGTGTCCTCGAGTTCAATGCGCTGCCATTCGCCGCGCAGACCAAGCTGGTCGGTGAAGCGGTACTGCGCGCCCAGGCCGTAGCCGAGGTCGGTGCCGCTGTCCTCGCCGACAAAGGTGCTGCGAGCGTCGGTGTCCCAACGCTGCCAGCCGGCCTTCGCGAACAGGTCGAACTGGTCGCTCACCGGCAGATAGCCGACGGCGTAAGCGCCGACGCTGCGGACGTCGAGCTCGGTGCCCGGCGCGGCGATCTTGGCGCCGTCCAGCCACTGCGCCTCGACGCCGAAGTAGTCGTTGAAGCGGTAGCCGCCGTAGACGGC
The DNA here is from genome assembly GCA_051660925.1 of Silanimonas sp. Taxonomy (GTDB): domain Bacteria; phylum Pseudomonadota; class Gammaproteobacteria; order Xanthomonadales; family Xanthomonadaceae; genus Silanimonas. The sequence continues at coordinate 3,850 of JBOFQO010000414.1, forward strand.
GAAGCCGGTGTCGTCATCGTCGATCGGGCCGTCGTTGAGATCGACCTGGGCGACGCCGGCGCCAACATAAGCGCCGTTCGGCGTGGCGGCCTGCGCGCCGCCAGCAACACCGAGGGCGGCGAGCAAGGCGGTGGCGAGGAGGGAGGTGCTGAGCGTATTGCGGTTCATCGTGGATCCTTTGGCTCTCGGGCCGTTGGTCGTGGGCGGACGCGTCTGCGCCGTTGGCCCCTTGATGGCGGCCGCGACCGCGCCGCAAAACCCCAGCCCTGCAGAACGCTTTGTTCCGCGCTGCGCGCACGATGCGCTTCCGCGGCATGCCGTCGGCCGCTCGGAGCCGCTCGTCGGGCCAGGCTGGCGAAGGGCGTGAACGATTTGTTGAGATGGCGCGTCCACTCCGCCCACCAACGATCCCGTGAACCACGACGCCGAACTCGACCTCCTCCACGCGCAATCCGCCGACATCGCCGCCGCCCAGCTGCCCCTGCTGGTCGCCTTCGGCCTCGGCCTGATGGCCCTGGCCGGGTTCGTCTTCAACTCGCCGGTCCTGGGCATCGTCGGCTGGTTCGGCGGTTTCCTCGTCGGCCTGTACGCCATCAGCCGCGGTGCCGCGGCCATCGAGCTGCCGGCGCTGGCGAAGTACCCCGCGATGATCGCGACCTTTGTTCCTGGCTTCAGCGCGCTCGCCACCGGCGGCGTGTGGTGGCTGTCGCGCGTGGCCGCGAAGACGAATGCCGACGCCATCGAACGCACGGAGCGCGGCGCGCGACTCGCGGCCCAGCGCCCCGCGACGGCCTCGGCGACAGCCTCGGCGCCACGGCCAACGCCCACGGCCGCACCTCGTGCGGCTTCACTGGCACCCGCACCGATGCCGGCCGCGGCACCCTCGCCGATCCCTGAGAAAGCGCTGCCGGTGATCCGCGCCGTGTTCGACCAGCCGGCCGACCCGAACGCGAAGATCGAAATCGGCGTTCCGCACCGTCCCGAAGGCATGAGCGATGCGGATTGGGCGCTGTTCGCCAACGCCACGGGCCCGGTGGCGCGCGGCGAAGGGCATTTCCTCGTGATGTACCGGATGGACAACGGCGACAGCTGGTTGTTCGTCAACGAGGATGTGCGGGAACAGTCCGGCCTGACCCGCGACGGTCTGCACCGCAAGGCGCTGCAGAACCTGATGGCGATCGTGAAGCGCCCCGGCCTGCTGCGCCAGGTCGACAACCCGCCCTACCTGGGATTCCTGCTCGACGGCGAGCACGAGTCGTCGCTGGTGCTCATCGACGAGATCTGGAAAGCCGTGCTGCGCAACGACTGCCCGAACGGCGCGGTCGTGGCGATCCCGGCACGCGACCTGTGCATGTTCTGCGACGCGGATTCCCCGGAAGGCATCATCGCGCTGCGGCAGATGTGCGCGACGTTCGCCGGCCAGCGTGGCTTCGTTTCCGATCAGCTGCTGCTGTACACGGCGCAGGGTTGGTCGGCGTTCCGCTAGGGCTCAGCCGCCGAGGTAGTCCAACGCGAGTTGCGCCATCACCCGCACACCCAAGTCGAGGCCGCGGTCGTCGATCTGGAATTCCGGCGTGTGGTGGCCCGGCGCCTGCGCTTCCGGCAGGGCCGGATCGCGCCCGCCGAGGAACACGAACAGGCCGGGCGCCTCCTGCGCGAAGAACGAGAAGTCCTCGGCACCGGTCACCGCCGGGCGCAGCACGACGTTGTCGGCGCCGGCGGCGCGCTGCAGGCTGGGCAGCATCCGCGCGGTGAGCGCGGGGTCGTTGTACGTCACCGGGTACGACACGCCGTCGGGCACCGTCACCTCAGCGGTCGCGCCCATCGCTGAGGAAATCTGCGTGGCCACCTCGCGCACGCGGTTGCGCAGCAGCGCGCGCGTGTCGTCATTCAGTGCGCGCAGCGTGCCTTCGAGTTCCACCTGCTCCGGGATGATGTTGGCGCGCACGCCGCCGCTGATGCGGCCCACCGTCACGACGGCCGCACCCTCGGTGAGCTCGACGTTGCGGCTGACGATGGTCTGCAGGCCCATGACCACCTGCGTGGCGGTGACGATCGGGTCGACGCTGTTCCACGGGTAGGCGCCGTGCGCCTGCTTGCCCTTCAGCACGATGCGGAACGACTCGGCGCTCGCCATCGTGCCCCCAGGCCGGTACGCGATCTGCCCGGTGGGCAGCACGGAATTGACGTGCAGGCCGAACACCGCCTCGACCTTCGGGTTCTGCATTACGCCTTCGCGCACCATCAGCTCGGCGCCGCCCTCTTCGCCGGCCGGCGGGCCCTCCTCGGCCGGCTGGAAGAAGAACTTGATCGTGCCGGGGATCGTTTCGCGACGCGCCGTCAGGATTTCCGCCACGCCCATCAGGATGGCGACGTGCGCGTCGTGGCCGCAGGCGTGCATGACGCCGACGTCCTGACCGTTGTAGGTGCTGCGCGCCTTCGACGCGTACGGCAGGTCGACGCGCTCGGCGACCGGCAGCGCGTCCATGTCGGCGCGCAGCGCGATCACCGGGCCGGGCTGGCCGCCCACCAGCGTGGCGACGACGCCGGTATGCGCGACGCCGGTTTTCACGTCGAGCCCGAGGCCCTTCAGGTGCTCGGCGACCAGCGCGGCGGTGCGGAATTCGCGATTGCCGAGCTCCGGGTGCTGGTGGATGTCGCGGCGCCAAGCCACGACCTTCGGCTCGATGGCGGCAACGGCGGCAGCGAGCGCGTCGTCGGCCTGGGCCGCCGGCGCGCCGGCCAGCGTCAGGGGCAGCAGCACGAACGCGGCGGCACGGCGTGCGGTTCGGCGCGCGGAGCGGGAATCGGGCATCGCGAGACACTCCATTCAGTACGAGGCCGGGGGGAGCGCGTCGACGCTAGCACGGCCTCGAC
>JBOFQO010000415.1:0-7030 GCA_051660925.1 Silanimonas sp.
GGCCCATGACCGACCTCCTGCTGATCCTCGTCGGCGCGGTGCTGGTCAACAACTTCGTGCTGGTGAAGTTCCTCGGCCTGTGCCCGTTCATGGGCGTGTCGCGGCAGCTCGACGCCGCCGTCGGCATGGCGCTGGCCACCGGCTTCGTGCTCACTCTGGCCGCGGGGCTGTCATGGGCGCTGCAGCGCTGGTTGCTTGAACCGCTCGGCATCGGCGACCTGCGCACGCCGGCCTTCATCCTCGTCATCGCCGCCACGGTGCAGTTCACCGAGCTGCTGCTGCACCGGCAGAGCCCGCGGCTCTACCAGGTGCTCGGCATCTACCTGCCGCTGATCACCACGAACTGCGCGGTGCTCGGCGTGGCCCTGTTGAACGTGCAGGCGAAGCACTCGTTGCTGGAATCGGTGCTGTACGGCTTCGGTGCCGCGGTCGGCTTCGGCCTCGTGCTGGTGCTGTTCGCGGCCCTGCGCGAGCGCTTGGAATCGGCGCCCGTGCCCGCCGCGTTCAGGGGCGCGCCGATCGCGCTGGTCACCGCCGGTCTGATGGCGCTGGCCTTCGCCGGCTTCACCGGGATGGACCGGTGAGGCCGATCAACGCGGCCGTCGCACCATGAGCGATGCCACAGCGCACGTGCTGCTGGCACTTTTCGCGCTGATTGCGCTCTGCGCCGCGATCGGCGCCGGGCTCGGCTGGGCGGCGAAGCGCTTCAAGGTCGAGGGTGATCCGCTGATCGAGCAGATCAACGCCGTGCTGCCGCAGACACAGTGCGGCCAATGCAAGTACCCGGGGTGCCGGCCCTACGCCGAGGCCATCGCCAAGGGCGAGGCCGACATCAACCAGTGCCCGCCCGGCGGCGAAGCCGGCATCCGCGCACTGGCCGCGCTGTTGGGCCGCGAACCAAAGCCGCTCTCCGCCGAGCACGGTGTCGAGAAGCCGCCGCAGGTCGCGCGCATCCGCGAAGACGAGTGCATCGGCTGCTTCAAGTGCATCGCCGCCTGCCCGGTCGACGCCATCATCGGCGCGCCGAAGTTCCTGCACGTCGTCGTCGAGGACCTCTGCACCGGCTGCGAGCTGTGCATCGCGCCCTGCCCGGTCGACTGCATCGACCTCGTGCCCATGGCCACGCCCGCCGACCTGCGCTGGCGACGCCCCAACGCCGCCGTCGATCAGAGCCGTTCGACGGTGTAGCCGGACGCGGCGAGCTGCTGCACGAGCCCTTCCGCGCCGAGCAGGTGCAACGTGCCGACGGCCACCATCGCGTCGTCGTCGCCCGGCGCATCGAGCAGCGCCTTGACGCGCGACACCCACGCTGAGTTGCGCTGCGTGTTGATGCGCGCGTACAGCGCCGGGTCGCGTGCCTTCATCGCCGCGGCCATGCCCCAGTAAAGCGCGTCGACATCGCCTTCCCTCCACTGCCGGTGCAACCACTCGGTCTCGCCGCGGATCTCGTCGGAACGCTCGACGACGTCACGGAGCTGCGCCAGCTGCACGCCGGTCTTCATCCCGTCGAACAGCGCGATCTGGTCCTCGGGCGTCTCCAGCCCTGCGGTGCGCTTGCCGGCGCGCGCGGCTCGCTGCGCGAGGTGCTTGTCGAGGCCCAGCGCGGGATCAAGCCCGGCAGCCGTCATCTCGGCCATGCTCAGCGTGAGCGCCGCAAACCACGGCTCCATCCGCTGCAGCGTGTCGACGGGAACGCCCGCGTTCGCGGCGAGCTGCGTCGCCGTTTCCCAGGTCGGCGCATCGAGCGATTGCTGCAGAGTGCGGCCGTCGGTGCGGATGCCGGCCTGGGCGAACTTCAGCCCGAGCCGCGGGTCGGCCAGGGCCTCGGGTGACAGTTCGAAGTACACCTTCTCGGCATCGTCAAGGGCCGAGTAGACCCTCGGATCGAGCGGGTAGTCGCTGGCCTCGAGCAGGTGGAAGGTGCCGAGCAGGTAGACACTCTTCTCGCCATCGCGCACCTCCCAGAGCAGGGGCACCGGCCGCGTCGCCGCGTCGTCGACGTGGGCCTGCACGGACGGCGCCGCGGCAGCAAGGCCGGCCGCGAGCGCGGCCGCCACGAGCGCGCGCGTTCCGATCACCATCGTCAGGACGACGCGAGCAGCGGACGCGGTTTCTTCTCGCCGGCCTCGATCCGCAGGTCGAGGCGGTTCGACGGCGGCGGCATCGGGCAGGTCGAGTACTCGGTGAACGCGCAGGGCGGGTTGTACGCACGGTTGAAGTCGACGACCGTCATGCCGCCATCGGCGGCCGGCTTGTCGGCGTAGAGGAACCGCGCCGCGGCGTAGCTCTCGTGGCCGCTGGTGCGGTCGGCGAAGATCAGGAACAGGCGCCCGTCGCCCTCATCGACGGCTTCCAGTCGGTACTCGACGCCATCCTTCTGGAACACCACGACGCCGGGGTTGGCCATCGCTTCCTCGATGCCCATGACGTTGACGATGGTGATCGTCTGCCCGGGCGGATGCGCCTCGAAACGCGCGTCGAAGCGGAAGGCCGGGGCGATGTCGAAGTAGTCGAGCCCGGCGAAGCGCGTGCGCGTCGGCGCCAGCGCGTCGCGGACGCGCAGGCCGAAGCTTTCGCCCCGCTTGATGACGACGAAGCTGGCGTCGCCCTGGTTGAAGCCGACGACCGTCGGCGTCGCGCCATCGGCGTCGGTAACGAGGCGCCGCGTGCGCGTGTCGCCCGGCTGACCGTCGTAGGTGACGCCGGCGCCGGCCGTGGCGCGAAAGGTGACGGAGCCGTCGCGTTCGAGGCGGATCATGCCGAGCTCGTCGGGCCCCACCGCGAGCCGCACGCCCTTGGTCGGGGCGCTGCCCACGTAGCTGTTGCCCGCCTTCAACCAATGCAGGCCGACCAGCGACAACCAGCCATCGGGCTTCTGTAGGTTCGTCAGCCGCGTCTCGCGGACCTCGTTGACGGTGCGCGCGTGGACCGCCGCGGCGGCCTCGGCGGCCGCCTCGCGCTTGGCCTGGGCGTCCTGCTCGGCCTGCGACGGCCCGGACTCGCCCGAGCAGCCGATGGCGGCGAACAGGGCCAGCCCGATCGGCAGCGCGAAGCGCAGCAGGCGGCGGGACGGAACAGCGGCGGGGTGTGGCATGGAGCGCTCCTTCATCGACCGCGGAGGAACAGACGGTCCAACTCCGCAAGCTCCAACTGTACGTAGGTCGGGCGGCCATGGTTGCACTGTGCGGCACGTTCCGTCGCTTCCATGTCGCGCAGCAGGGCGTTCATCTCCGGCACGGTCAGGCGCCGGTTGGCGCGCACCGAGCTGCGGCAGGCCCAGCCGCCCATCAGCCCGTGCACGGCCTCCTCCACCTTGCGGGTGTTGCCGTGTTCGCGGAGTTCGGCGACGGCATCGAGCAGTAGCGGCTTGGCGTCGAGATCGGCCAGCAGGGCCGGCACGCTGCGCAGCGACAGCGACTGCGGGCCGGTGCGCCGCACCTCGAAGCCCAGCGAAGCGAGCAGCGCGGCGTGCTGCTCGGCGGCGTCGGCCTCGCGCTCGCTGACCGCCAGGGACTCCGGCACCAGCAGCGGCTGGGCGCGCAGGTCCTGCGCGGCGAAGGCCGCCTTCATGCGCTCGTAGGTGATGCGCTCGTGCGCCGCGTGCATGTCGACCAGCACGAGGCCCTGGGCGTTCTGCGCCAGCACGTAGACGCCGTGCAGCTGGGCCAGCGCGAAGCCCAGCGGCGGCGCCAGGGTGTCGTCGCCGGGGGCCGCCACAGCGCGCGCGCCATCGTCCGCGGTCGTCGTTTGCATTGACGCCACGCCGCGGCTCAGCGAATCGTTCGACGAGACGCCACCAACGGCGTAGAGCGCGCGGTAGGCGTCCACCGTGTCGCCGACCGATAGGCCAAGCCGCGACTGGTCGCCACGCCACGCCGGCAGGCCCGCCACCGGGCTCGGCGTTGGCCCGACCGGGCTCGCGGGGGCCGCGGCACCTTCGCCGGGGCGCGCTTCGGCCAGCGCCTCGTGCAGCGTGCGGAAGATGAAGTCGTGCACCAGCCGGCCGTCGCGGAAGCGCACCTCGTGCTTGGCCGGATGCACATTGACATCGACGCGCCGCGGGTCGAGCTCAAGGAACAACACGAAGCTCGGGTGGCGGCCGTGGTAAAGCACGTCGGCGTAGGCCTGCCGCACGGCGTGCGCGACGATGCGGTCGCGCACGGCGCGGCCGTTGACGTAGAAGAACTGCTGGTCGGCGTTCGATCGCGAGGCCGTCGGCAGGCCGATCCAGCCGTGCAGGCGCAGGCCCGCCTGGGCGTGGTCAAGGCCCAGCGCGCGCTCGTGAAACTCGGGGCCCAGCGCTTCCGCGAGCCGCTTCGGCGCATCGCCGCCGTTCGGGCGGTAGTGCCGCAGCAGCCGCCCGTTGTGGTTGAGCTTGAGCTCGATCGTCGGCCGCGCGAGGGCCAGCTGGCGCAGCCAGTCCTCGACATGGCCGAGCTCGGTACGCTCCGCCTTCAGGAACTTGCGCCGTGCGGGCACGTTGAAGAACAGGTCGCGCGCCTCGACGGTGGTGCCCTGCCCATGCGGATGCGGCATCACGTCACCGACGCGGCCACCGTCCACCTCGAGCCGCGCGCCGTGCGCCTGCGCGGCGGTGCGCGAGGCCAACGCGAAGCGGCTCACCGACGCGATCGACGGCAGCGCCTCGCCGCGGAAGCCGAGCGTGGCCACGGCTTCCAGATCGTCGAGGCTGGCGATCTTGCTGGTGGCGTGCCGCGAAACCGCCAAAGGCAGATCAGACGGCGCCATGCCGACGCCGTCGTCGCGGATGCGGATCAGCCGCGCGCCGCCTTCCTCCAGGTCGATCTCGACGCGCTGCGCGCCGGCGTCCAGCGCATTCTCGACCAGTTCCTTGACCACCGACGCGGGCCGCTCGACGACTTCGCCGGCGGCGATCTGGTTGATCAGGACTTCGGGAAGCAGCTGGATCGGCATGCCGGCATCGCGCGGGAACAGAGCGCGATGATACCGGGCTTATTCCGGCGCGGCCGGGATGCGCAGGCGCTCGCCCACGCGCACAACGTCGTCGCGCTTGTCGTTGGCGCTACGCAACTGGTTTAGCGAAATGCCGTGACGCGCCGCAATCAGGCCCAGCGTCTCGCCGCGGGCGACGACGTGCTGGCGGCTGCCCCGCGAGGGGTTTGCGGCGAACCACGTGCCGGGCGGCGGCTGCGAGCCGAAGTAGTCGGCGACGCCGCGGGCGATCACGCCGGCCAACCGTTCGCGGAACACCGGATCGTTGAGCTTGCGCTCGTCGGCGGCATTGGTGATGAAACCCGTCTCCACCAACATGGAGGGGACGTCGGGCGAGCGCAGCACCCAGAAATTGGCGCGTTCGACCTGCGGCTTGTGCGTCTTGCCGACGCTACGCAGCTCATCGAGCACGTGATTGGCGGCCTCGTCGGAGACGCGCATGGTGGCGCTCTGCGACAGGTCGAGCAGCACTGCGGCGAGGCTGCGGTCCTTGTCCTCGAGGCTGACGCCGCCGACGAGGTCGGCGTTGTTCTCGCGGTCGGCGAGGAAACGCGCCGCCTCGCTCGACGCACCGCGCGTCGAAAGCACGAACACTGATGCGCCATTCGCCTGGCGGCTCTGCGCGGCGTCGGCGTGCACGGAAATGAACAGATCGGCCTGCGCGTCGCGCGCCTTCTGGTAGCGCGCGCCCAGCGGGATGAACACGTCGCTGTCGCGGATCAGCAGTGCGCGCATGCCCGGGTGACGATTGATCTCCTCGGCGAGCTCGCGCGCGACTTTCAGCGTCACCGTCTTCTCGTACGTACCGCCACCGCCGATGGCGCCGGGGTCGCGGCCGCCATGGCCGGCGTCGATGGCGATCACCAGCTCACGGGCGCCGGTCGTTGAGGCCGGTGCGGCGACAGGGCCCGACACGGCGCTTGTCGTCGGCGCGCCAGCATTCGGCGCCGTGGCGTTCGGCACGTTGGCGGCGACCGTCGCTTCGTCGCGGAACATCTCAAGCACCAAGCGCGATTCACGGCCGCTGCCTTCGACGCGCGTGCGCGGCTTCACCGCGCCGGCGAGGTCGAACACGATGCGCAGCTTCCCTGCCTCTGGCGAACCGGTGCGCACACCAATCACGCGGCCGTTCGGCGCCGGCGGACGGAAGCCGTCGGCCAGCGCCGCATCGGGCAGGTCGAGCACAAGGCGGTCGGGATTCGCAAGGCTGAAAATCCGGTAGTCGCCGGGCGCGCCGTCGAGCTTCAGCTCCGCGCGGGTGCTGTCGTCCCCGGCGCTGAGCCGCATCTGGCCCAGTCGGGTCTCCGCGTGCGCGAACGCGGCGTACACCAAACCCGCGACCAGCACGGCGAGGTGCAACCAGCGGGTCAGGTTGAGGGAGGAAGCGCGCGGCATGGTCGCGATTCAAGCATCGTGCCGTGAGCAATGCAAGGGGTTTTTCCTTTGCAATCCGTAGCCTGCAGCCTATTCCTGCGAATCCGCCTGATGAACCGGGGCTAAGTTAAACCCATTCCCCCGGTGTCGGAGTCGCCCAGCCGGGCCAACCAGGCCCGCCCGACCTCGCTCCGCGCCTCCAGCGCCGCGGCACGCCCCGCCCCGTCGACCCGCAGGGTGATCACCAGATCGGCGCCGGGAAGGGCCGTCCCGCCGCGTTCCGGCCACTCCACCAGCCACAGCCCGGCGGCGTCCTGCAGCTCGTCCAGGCCGAGGAAATCCAGCTCGCCCGCATCGCCGAGGCGGTACAGGTCGAGGTGGGCGGCCTCGCCGCCGGCCACCGGGTAGCGCTCGACGAGGGTGTAGGTCGGGCTGCGGATCGTCCCGGTGACGCCCAGGGCGCGCAGCAGGGCCCTGGCCAGCGTCGACTTCCCTGCCCCGAGGTCGCCCTGCAGGTGCACCACGGCCCCCAGAGGCCGCGTCGATGCGAGCCGCCCGCCCAGCGCCGCAGTGGCCTCAGGATCGGCGAGCGCGAGTTCCCGCCTCACGCCCGCGAACGGTTCGGCGCTCATGGGTTCAGCACCGTGCGGAAGGCCTCGATCACGTCGCCGGCGAGCAGCCC
>JBOFQO010000416.1:0-10023 GCA_051660925.1 Silanimonas sp.
TGGTCATCGTCGCCACCCTCGACAACCTGCTCAAGGGGGCCGCCACGCAGGCCCTGCAGAACCTCAACCTCGCCTTCGGCCTGCCCGAAACAGCCGGCATTCCGCTGGAGCCCACCCCATGAGCCAACTGCTGTGGGCCAAGCCCGGCATGGACATCGACGCCGACATCCAGCGCTTCCTCGCCGGCGACGACGTCATCCTCGACCGCGAATTCATCCGCTACGACATCCGCGCCAGCGCGGCGCACGCCGAAGGCTTGCAGCGCGTCGGTGTGCTCTCAAGCGAGGAATGCGCGGCGATCCTCCGCGAGCTTGCCGGCCTCGATGCCGACCTTGCCGAGGGGCGCTTCGTGCTCGACGCGCGCTTCGAAGACATGCACTCCGCCATTGAATCGCGTCTGATCGAGCGCCTCGGCGACACCGGCAAGAAGATCCACACCGGCCGCAGCCGCAACGACCAGGTGCTGGTGGCGACCCGGCTGTGGCTGCGCGACCGCCTGCAGCATGCCGAGGCGCTGTGCTTTGATGCCGCCGGCGTCGCGCTGTGGCGCGCCGAGGCCGAGCAGGGCCTGCCGCTGCCGGGCTACACGCACCTGCAGCGGGCGATGGTGTCGAGTGCGGCTATGTGGTGGGCCGGCTTCGCGGAAGGGCTCCTCGACGACGTCGAACGCCTGCGCGCGACCGCAGCGTGGATTGACGCCAACCCGCTGGGCTCGGCCGCCGGCTATGGCGTCAACCTGGCGCTTGACCGCGACCACACCACGCAGGCGCTGGGCTTCGGCCGCATGCAGGTCGCGGCCACGTACGCGCAGCTCTCGCGCGGCAAATTTGAGCTGGCGGCCCTTGAGGCGCTCGGCTCGGCGCTGCTGGATCTCCGTCGACTGGCCTGGGATCTCTCGCTGTTCGCCAGCGCCGAGTACGGTTTCGTCGCGCTGCCGGCCAAGTACACGACCGGCAGCTCGCTGATGCCGAACAAGCGCAATCCCGACGTCATCGAGCTGATGCGCGGCGTGTACGCGTCGGTGGCCGCGGCGAAGGTCGAAATCGAGCAGCTGCTGTCGCTGCCCTCCGGTTACCACCGCGACCTGCAGTTCTCGAAGGGCGCGATCGTGCACGGCTTCGGCCGTGGCCTCGCCGCTCTTGGACTGCTGCCGGGACTGCTTCGCGACTTGGAGTGGGTGCCGGCGAAGAGGCTCGCCGCGATCGAGCCCTCGATGTACGCCACCGCCCTCGCGGTCGAGCTCAGTGCGAAGGGCCTGCCGTTCCGCGATGCCTACCGGCAAGCGGCCGACCCGACGCGATGGGCTGAGCGTGATCCGCAGGCCAGCCTGGAGGCGAGGGTGTCGCCGGGCGCCGCGGGCGACCTGCAGCTGTCGGTGCTAGCGGCGCGCTGGGATTCCCTGAAGCGCTGAAGCCGCCGTGTTCGCCGCCCGACGACGGGCTCAGCGCAGCGTCGTGCGGTTGCTGTCGGCGCGCCGCAGCTCAAGCGTGCGCAGCACGCGATTCATCGCGTCGCCGATCCGGTCATGCGACTCGCGCGGCTCGCGCAGGCCGAGCGCGCGTTCGAGGTCGGCGAAATTGGCGTCGCCCGGCAGGCTGTTCAGCGCGTCGATGATGCGGTTCACGGCATCGAGCGTCGGTTTCAGCTCGGTGGCCTTGAGGTTCGCGAGCACCAAGCTGCCGCCCATAGCGATCAGTAGGGGCGACCAGGCCGGCTGAGCCGGCGCCGCGCCGCCTTCCGGACTGGCGCGCAGGGCCAGCAGATTCACCCGCTTTTCCGCCGCATGCCAGCCGCTCCGCGGCGCAATACGGCCGCGCGCCGAGATGTCGAAGGCGTCGACGTGGGGGATCGGGGCGATCGCTTCCATGGGTGGTCAAGGTGTCAACAAGTGTCAATGCGAGCAGTCTGTCACGCATTGACCCACCCAAGGTGAAAGTTACGCGAGAAATCAAGCCGTTTCCTGCGGCGCGGTCTTGAGCAGACGCCACGCAAGCCCCCCCACGACCACCGCCCCCAGCCCCAGCACCAGCCACAGGCCGATCCGGCCCGGGTCGGCCTGCGGCGACAGGGCGGCCGCACCGGCCAAAGGCTGGGCCGGCCCGAGCGTCGCGAGGGGCGGCTGCCACTCCTCACCCTGCCGAGCACGGATCGCGGCGAGCGTGTCGCCCATGGCCACGCCGGCGTGCCGGCGCCGCAGGCTACCGACCAGCAATCGGTAGGGCGGTGTGCCGGACGCCAGCACGAGGACGCGATCCGGGTGGTAACCGAGCACGAGGCGAGGTGGCGGAGCGGCCTGCGCGAGCTGGACGCGCAGTGGGCCGGTCCCCGGGAGCCGCAGATCCACCGCTGGCGATCCCAGCGTCTCGCCGCCGATCGAAAGGCGCCAGACCGATCCCACGAGCACCGGCAACCAGCGCTCGCCGGATTGCTGCTCAAGCTCGAAACCGACGATGCCGTCGCCGCCGGCGAGGCGCACCTCGGCTTGCTGCACCGGCAGCGGGCCGGGGCGGCCGTAGTCGATGCGGCGCCCATCCTCCGAGACGCCCCGGGGCTCAAGGATCAGCATCGACAGCGGTGCCGACTCGGCCTCGCGACGGCGCAGCGCCGACACGTCGCTCACCGCGGGCAGCGCGGACGCGCCGCTCGACGGCCGCAGCGCGAGGTAGCGGTGCGTCGTCCGGGCGAAGCGGAGGTCGAGGCGCTCGATGGCACGACCGCCGCTCGATGCGCGCAGCAGCGGCAGCGCGGTCTGCAGCGTCTGCCAGTGCACGAGGTCGTCCGAGCTGCGCACGTCGACGAGGGTACGGAAATCGTCAGGACGCGCCGGCGTGAGCCGCAGGCCGTCGATGCCTTCGCGGGCGGCAGCGCCGACGTCGATGAGCCACTCTGGCGGCGTCGAAGCGCCCGCCAGGGCGTCCACGCTGCGCAGGTCGACCGCGCCGAGGCGGCCGTCGGCGTCGCGGTGGACGTGCAGCTCAAGCGTTCCCGGCGTTGCCGCGGCGTCGCCCGGCACCGGGATCGGCAGCGCCACGCGGATCGCCAGCGGCTCCTGCGGCGGCGGGGGCGGCGGCGGTCGATGCAGGCTAATGGCCTGTTCGCGGCCCTCGGCGTCGATGACCACCAGATCGCGCAGGTCCGGCGTGGTCAGCGTGGCATAGGCCTGCGGCGGCAGCTCGATCGCGAACAGCGGCTCGCCCTCGGGCGCGGCGATCGGAAAGGCCATCGCGAAGTCGTCGTCGCTTGCGACGACGGCGCCAGCCGCCAGCGCGCCGAGCAGGGCGAGCCCTGCGGCCCCGGCAGCGACGCGCCAGGAGGTGACGCGTTGGCGGGACGGCGGCTGGGGCGACATCGACGTGCGGTTCATGCGGCGGCTTCCGGGCGGCTCGGTGGGCGGGGGGCGAGGCGGCCGACAACGACCAGCAGACCGCCGACGGTGAGGAAGGACACGATGCCGAGCAGGTCGCCGAGGTTGCCGCGGTCGATCAGCAGCAGCTTCAGCAGCACCGCGCCGAGCAGCAGGGCGCCGAAAGTCCAGAGCGGGCGACTGACACGGCGCGAGCCGCGCACCCAGCAGACCACGCCGGCCAGCGACCAGACGACGCTGAGCGCCGCCTGCGACTGCGTCCACGAGGCGACGGTCGACCAGTCGACGGAATCCATCCACGACGACAGGGCCATGCTTTCGCCGCTCCAGTGCAAGGAGGCACGCAGCGTCACCATCGTCATCGTGGTGAACGCGGCCACGCCCAGCGCGAGTGAGGCCAGTGCCCGCGTCGGTGCGTTCGGCGGCGTGTTCTTTAGCCACAGTGAAAGGGCCAACACACCGACCAGCTGGAACAGCTCAACCGGATTCAGTAGTGGCACCCACGGCAGCGGCGTCGCGGTGCCAGCGGCGACCTGCGTCACCACCCACACCGAGCCGAGCACCAGCAGGGCAAGGCCGAGCGCGATGCGGCGGTAGCCGTGGATCGCGTCACCGACCGGCCAGGCGGCCAGCGTCGGCCGGCGGAGCAGCAGGGCCGTCAGCGCCGCTAGCGGTAGCCACGGCAGTACCCAGCGCCAGCCGTCGCCGAGCGATTCCGCGTTGATCGCTTCGAGGCCTGCGCGGATGCCGAGGCCGAGGGCCAGCGTGATCGCGGCAAGGCCGCCGATGTGCGCCGTGGCGAGCCGGCCGGTGAGGCCGCGTAGCGTCGGCAGCGCGACCACCATCGCTGCAGTCACGGCAAGCAGCGTCAGCCCTTCGGGGCGCGCCAGCCATTCCGGTGTGTCGAGGTAGGCGGCGACCACACCGAGCGTCGCCGTGGGTAGGGCGAGTGCTGCCAGCCACGCCGGCTTGCGCCAGTCGAGGGTGTGGCGCAACGCGGCCGCCACCGTGGCGCTCAGCGCCACGAAAATCAGCCAGGCAGAGCCAAGATCGAGGCCGCCCTCGTGGTCGTAGACGTGCGCCGCGTGCTCCACCTCACGCACGCCCGCCCAGAACCACCAGCCGATCGCGGCCGCAGCCAGCAGCGCACCGCCCAGCGAGCGCTTGCCCTCGTCGGCGCGATCCAGCAGCCAGGCGCAGGCACCGGCACCGACCACGAGCAGCAAAACGTTCAACGTATGTGCGTTGAACACGGCCATGCCGTCGTGGGCGTGTTCGAAGGACACGAGGTACGCGATGCCCGCGAGCACCTGCAGGCCCACGCCGGCGGCCTGCGGCCAGCGGCGCTGCTGGGTCTGACCGAGCCACAGCAGGGCCACGCCCTGCAGCGCCCAGGTGGCCGAGGTCCAGCGCGCGGAGAGCGCCAGTGGCACGGCGAGCGTCGCGAAGGCGAGGCCCAGCGCGGCGGCGCTCTGGCCGAGCACGCGCAGCTTCTCTTCGCGGCGCGACCATAGCGCCAGTAGCAGGTACACGGCGGCGACGGCGAGCGCCGAGAACGCCAGCGGCATCGTTTCGCCGTCGAGCAGCGCGACCTGCATCGGGAAGGCGACCAATGGCGTACCGAACAGCAGGGTCGCGTCGACCTTGCCGGGCTCGCGGCCCTTCAGGGCGTAGGCCACCGGGATGGTCACGTACATCAGGAAGAACGCGACGAGGAAAGGCTCGGTGGTGGCGAACAGCTCGGGGCGGAAGTACTTCGCCCCCCACAGCGCGGCGACACCAAAGGTGAACACAAAGCCCATCAGATTCAAGGCACGCCACGGGCGCACCCACGCCATGCCAAAGATCGCGCCGTTGAGCAGGGCGTAGTAGCTGAAGAGCGCGACGTGGTTGCCGCTACCGGTGGAAAGAAGGATCGGCGCGAGGTAGCCGCCGAGGAAGCCGATCACGGCCAGCCATACCGCGTTCTGGCGGATCGCCAGCACCGCGGCGCCGGCGACGAGGACGAGCACCAGCCCAAAGGCGAGGCCGGCCGGCAGCAGGCCCGGCACGCGGAAGCTGCCGAAGACGGTTAGCAGCAGGATGCCGATCGCGCCACCCTGCAGACTGAGCCCGAACACGGGCCGCTCGCGCACCTGCTTCAGGCCATAGAGCAGCATCGCGATCGCCGCGATGGCGATACCGGCGTAACGCACCGACACCGGCACCGTCAGCCAACCAGCGCTGGCGGCATAGCGAATCAGCGCGGCAACGCCGAACAGCGACACCAGCAGTCCGAGCTTGACGGGCACGTTGCCTTCGAAGACGAAGGCCTTGGCGCGCTCGACAAAACGCTCGATGACGTCCGGTTCCTGCGCGGGGCGCTGGACGCGCGGCCGCGGCGCCGCTTCTCGCGGCGGGGTCGGGGCGGGCGCTTCCACCGGCGTGGGCCGTTCTGCGCGGCCAGGATTCGGCTCGCTTCCGGCGGCCGGTGCAGGGCGCGACGGCAACTCTATCGACGGCGGAATCGGCGGCGGCTCGGCCGAGAAGGCATCGACCGCGGAGGCCTGTGACACGGCCGGCTCCGGCGCGCCCCCGGCATTCGGCGTTGTCGAGGGGGACGGCGCGGGCGATGCGGTCGACGCACGCGGCGCGGCGGCGCGCGCTTTCTCGAGCTCGCGCAGCCGATCGACGAGCTCGTCGATCCGCTCTGACTGCCGATGCACGAGTCCGAGGGCGGCGACGATCAGGAAACCAGCGCCGAAGCCGAACAGGCTGTCCGCCTCGGAGGCGAGCACGGCACACAGCAAAGCCGCCACGAATGCGAGCACCCAGATCATTGAACGCGTCTCCCCGCGCGTGAAGTCCGACGCAGTTCAGCTGGAATGCGGGGAAAGGTCAACGAAGATGATCGGCCCCGGCGCGGCGTTGCGTCCGACATGACGCTTGAGCGTGGATTCCGCTACCGGGAAACGCAAAGCCCGCCTTTCGGCGGGCTTCGGCTGGAGCTTTTGGTCGGGGAGACAGGATTCGAACCTGCGACTTCTACGTCCCGAACGTAGCGCTCTACCAGGCTGAGCTACACCCCGACGGGAGCCGCAAAGAATAGTGGGATTCGCGGGTCATCGCAAGTCCCCTGGCATGCGCCGAACCTTGAGGCGCGCCATCGCGTTGATACGCCGGCCTCGACGCCGTCGCTCGCGCCGGCACGCAGGCGATTTGCGACAATCCGAGGCTGTCTGTTTCCCCGGAGAGTCCGCGTGATCAAGCCCCGCACCCCGCCTGGCGTCCTGGAGCTGCTGCCCCGCGACCAGATCGCCTTCCAGCGCGTGCTCGACGTGATCCGCCGCAACTACGAACGCTTCGGCTTCCTGCCGGTGGAAACGCCGGTCTTCGAACTCACCGACGTGCTGCTGACCAAGAGCGGTGGCGAGACTGAGCGGCAGGTGTACTTCGCGCAGTCGACCGGCGCACTCGAGAAGAAGGAGGACGGCCTGCCCGAGCTGGCGCTGCGCTTCGACCTCACGGTGCCGCTGGCGCGCTACGTCGCCGAACACGAGCACGACCTCGCGTTTCCCTTCCGCCGCTACCAGATGCAGCGTGTGTACCGCGGCGAGCGCCAGCAGCGCGGGCGCTTCCGCGAGTTCTACCAGTGCGACATCGACGTGATCGGCAAGGATGCGCTCTCGGTGCGCTTCGACGCCGAGATGCCGGCGGTGATCCATGCCGTGTTCTCCGAGCTCGGCATCGGCAAATTCACGATCCAGATGAACAACCGCAAGCTGATGCGCGGCTTCTTCGAGCGGCTCGGCGTGACGGAAGGCGCGCTGCAGATGGCGGTGCTGCGCGAGGTCGACAAGATCGACAAGCGCGGCGCCGACTACGTGCGCGACACGCTGGTGGGCGAGGGCTTCGGGTTGTCGGCCGAGGCGGTTTCGCAGATCCTCGCCTTCGTCTCGGTACGGTCGACCGGCCACGACGATGCGTTGGCGCGTCTTGACGAGCTCGGTGGCGGAAACGCCACGCTTGAGCAGGGCATCGACGAGCTGCGCGAGGTGCTCGCGCTGGTCAAAGCGCTTGGCGTGCCGGAAGCGGACTACGCCATCAACTTCTCGATCGCGCGCGGCCTCGACTACTACACGGGCACGGTCTACGAGACCACGCTCGACGCGTACCCGCAGATCGGATCGGTGTGCTCGGGCGGCCGCTACGAGAATCTCGCGAGCCACTACACGAAGTCGCACCTGCCGGGCGTCGGCATCTCCATCGGCGTCACGCGCCTGTTCTGGCAGCTGCGTGAGGCCGGGTTGATCGGTACGGCGGAGAGCAGCGTCGAAGCCTTCGTCGGCCTGCTTGAGGACGCGGCGCTCGGTGACGCGCTGGCCCTGGCCAACCGGCTGCGTGCCGGCGGCATCAACACCGAGGTGCAGCTCGAAGCGAAGAAGCTCGCCAAACAGTTCCAGTACGCCGACCGCGCCGGCATCCGCTTCGTGCTGCTCAGGGGTGAGGACGAGCGCGCCAAGGGCACGGTGGCGGTCAAGGACCTGCGCCGCAATGAGCAGTTCGAAGTCGCGGAGACCGAGCTGGTCGCCGCGCTGAAGGTCGAGCTCGCGCAGCAGCGCGCGCTGGCGGGGCGCTGAGTGGCGACGGTGACCGAAGTGGGCAACCTTGAGCCGATTCGCCTTGACGGCGGTTCGCTGACGCGCGCGCAGGTGGTCGCCGTCGCGCGCGGCGCGGGCGTGTCGCTGGACGCCGCACAGCTCAAGCGCGTGCAGCGCACCGCGGATTTCCTCGCCGAGCAGGTGCGGAAGCAGGAACCTTTGTACGGCGTCTCGACAGGCTTCGGCAGCAATGCCGACCGCCTGCTCGGCGCGCATCGCCTGCGTGGCGACGCGCCCGGCGATCTGAGCCTGCACGAGGAACTGCAGGAGAACCTGATCACCACGCACGCGGTCTGCGTCGGCGAGCCCTTCGCCGAGGACGTGGTGCGGGCCATGCTGGTGATCCGCATCAACACGCTGATGAGGGGGCACTCCGGCGTGCGGGCCAGTACGCTCGACGCCTATGCCGCGATGCTCAACGCCGGCGTGGTGCCGGTGGTGCCGAAGCTCGGCTCGGTGGGTGCCAGCGGCGATCTGGCCCCGCTTTCGCATCTCGCCATCGTGCTGCTGGGGCAGGGCGAGGCCTACTACCGCGGCGAGCGCCTGCCCGGCGGCGAGGCGTTGATGCGCGCCGGCCTCGCGCCAATCCGCCTGTCGTACAAGGAAGGCTTGGCGCTGAACAACGGCACGGCGCAGATGCTCGCCACCGCCGTGCTCTGCGCGGATCGCCTTGAGAAGCTCGTTGACCTCGCCGACCGCTGCGCAGCGATGACGATCGACGCATTCGCCGGCCGCCGTCGTGCCTTCGATGAGCACGTGCATGCGCTGCGCCCACACCCGGGCCAAGTGGCCAGTGCCGCCAACCTGCGCGCGCTCCTCAAGGACTCGACGCTTTCGGACATCGCATACCACCTGGTGCCGAAGGCCAAGCCGTGGCTGCCGACGAGTTGGCCGAACGCGGCGCTCTCCGCGCTGCGCTTCGACATCGGCTGGGACTGGGTGCCGGCCGATCAGCGCCACGGTCGCGAGCGCTTCTACCAGCGTTTCAAGCCCTTCCGCGGTGGCAAGAAGCACCAGCCGCAGGACAGCTACAGCCTGCGATGTGTTCCGCAGGTACACGGCGCGGTGCGCGATGCGCTGGCGCAACTGCAACGCGTCATCGACGTCGAGCTCAACGCCGTCACCGACAACCCGCTGATCTTCCCCGACCTCGACGGCGCGACGCACATCGAGGACCAGGTCGTCTCGGCCGGCCACTTCCACGGCATGCCGATCGCGCTAGCGATGAGCTACGTCAAGGCGGCGATCCCGGTGCTCGCGTCGATCTCCGAGCGACGCCTGAACAAGCTGGTTGACCCGGCGACGAACGACGGCCTGCCGGCTTTTCTGATCGGCAACGAGGACGGCACCGATTCCGGGCTGATGATCGTGCAGTACACCGCCGCGGCCATCGTCAACGACCTCGCCTCGCGCGCGCATCCGGCCACCGTCTATTCGGTGCCGACCAGCGCGAACGCCGAGGACCATGTGTCGATGGGCGCCAACGAAGGCCGCCACGTGCTCGACATGAGTGCTGATCTTGCCAAGGTACTGGCGCTGGAATTGGTGACCGCCGCGCAGGCGCTGGACTTCCGCCGCGACATGATCGAGGCCGCACGTCAGCTCGCTCGAGAGGCCGACCTCGCGACCTTCGCGGCGAAGGTCGGCAACGCGCCGCCCGACCCGCACCCGCAGCGCGCGCAATTCCTCGCCGAATGCGACGCACTGCGCGCCGAGCTGGCCTCATCCGCAGGCTTCGCTCCGGGTCGCGAGGTGGCGTCGCTTCATGCGTCCTTCCGCCAGCGAGTGGCTTTCCTCGGCAAGGACCGCGCGCTGGACGGCGACGTCGCCGCCGCGGTGCGCTTCGTCGAGGACTGGCTGGGCGGCTGAGCGTCGGCGTGCCGCCGACGGCCGTGGCGCGGGCCTGCGTGGCGGGCCGGCCCTATCCGCTCAGCGCGGCAGCAGTTCGACCTTCGCCACCTGCCCATTGCGGGCATCGGTCAGTACGTAGAGCGCGCCGTCCGGGCCTTGGCGGACGTC
>JBOFQO010000417.1:0-4568 GCA_051660925.1 Silanimonas sp.
CCGAAGCCCGCGCCGATGTAGGTCATCCACTGCAGGCCGGTCACCGTCTCCTGGCGAAGCACCATCAGGATCAGCTGGTTCTGCGCGAGGAAGGGCGTGGCGAACATCCACAGCGCATTCTTCACCGGATTCACCAGCAGGATGATGGTCGGCAGGATCGGCAGCAGCATCAGGAAGGCCATGTAGCTCTGCGCCTCCTTCAGCGTCTTCACCGAGGCCGAGATCAGCGTCAGCAACGTGGTGCCGATCAGCACCATCGGGGCCAACACCAGCAGCAACTTGGCGATCGCCAGCATCGAGACATCCACGCCCTTGAACGGGCCGCTGTCGACGAAAGCGAAGCTGAGCTTGAAGCTGAGCAGGGTCAGCAGCAGGCCGATCATGCCGAAGACACAGGCCGCGGCGATCTTGCCGCTCATGATCGCGCCACGCCCGGCCGGCGTGGCCAGCAACGGTTCCAACGACTGCCGCTCGCGTTCGCCAGCGGTGGCGTCCATCACCAGGTACGCGCCGCCGAGGAAGGCCGAGAGGATGAGCAGGTAGGGCAGGAAGGCCAGCAGCATGCCGCGCTTGGCTTCCGGCGTCGCGAGGTCGCGGTAGGTGACGTTGACCGCGGTGCCGAGCGACGGGTCGATGCCGCGGGCGATCAGCCGGATCGCCCCCGCCTGCCGCGAGTAGGCCTGCAGGGCGCGCTCGACGCGACGCACCGGGATCTGCGAATCCTGCCGCGAGCTGTCATGCAGGATCTCGACGGTCGCCGCGCGGCTGTCGCGCCAGTCGCTGGCGAAGTCCTCGTCGATGCGCAGGATCACGTCCTTCTCCTGCGTGCGGATCAGCGCGTCCGGGTCTTCGGGCGCGGGTTCGGCGGTGATGTTCTGCGTGGCAAGGAAGGCGACCAAGTTCGGCGCAATGTCGGCGCCGATGACCGGCAGCTTCAGCTCCGACTCGAGCTGGGTCTTGGCGCGATTCTCGGCCAGCGCGCCCATGCCGAGGATCAGCACGGGGAACAGCAACGGCGAGAGCAGCAGGCCGTTGATGATGATCTTGCGGTCGCGAAAGATTTCGGCGAGCTCCTTGAGCATCACCGTAGCGAGGGTCTTGAAAGCACTCATGCCTGCAGGCCCTCCTCGGAGCCGATGGCCTTGACGAAGGCGTCTTCGAGATTGGTTTCGCCGGTCTGCGCGCGCAGCTCGTCGGGCGAGCCCTGCGCGGTGACGCGGCCCTTGGCGATGACCACGATGTGGTCACACAGCGCGCCCACCTCCTGCATGATGTGGCTGGAGAGGATCACGCAGCGGCCTTCGGCCTTGAGCTGCTTGAGGAACTCGCGCAGGCCGCGGGTCGTCATCACGTCAAGACCATTGGTCGGCTCGTCGAGGATCACGTTCTTCGGGTCGTGCACCAGGGCGCGCGCGATGGCGGTCTTGGTGCGCTGGCCCTGCGAGAAGCCCTCGGTGCGGCGGTCGATGAAATCACTCATGCCGAGCGCCTCGACGAGGCGGTCGGTGTTCTTGCGGATCGCCGCGTCGTCCATACCGTGCAGGTGGCCGAAGTAGGTGATGTTCTCGCGGGCCGTCAGGCGCTTGTAGACGCCGCGCGCGTCCGGTAGCACGCCGAGCGAGCGGCGCACGGCTTCGGCCTCCTGGTAGGCATCGCGACCGTCCACGCGGACGCTGCCGCGGTCGGGCCTCATCAGCGTGTAGAGCATGCGCAGCGTCGTGGTCTTACCGGCGCCGTTGGGGCCGAGCAGGCCGGTGATGGCGCCGTCGCGGGCGGTGAAGCCGACGCCGGACACCGCGGCCACCGGGCCGGTCTTGGTCTTGAACTGCTTGTGCAGGTCAGTGAGTTCGATCATGGCGATGTCCTTCTCAGGGCTCCCAGCCGTGCAGGCCGGTGCCGGGGGGAAGCGGGGCGAGTCGGTCGAGGCAGGACGCGTCGAGCGCCTTCGCATCGGCGGTCTCGATGAACTGCGCGAACAGCTCGGGCATGCAGCCTTCGTTGATCGGCGTATGGCCTTGGCCCTTCAGCACGAGATGACGCGCGTTCGGAAGCTGGGCGATCGCGGCGTCGCCGTAGCGCGGCGGCGTCACCGGGTCGAACTCGCCGCTGATCGCCAGCACCGGCACGTCGCCGGTGAGTGGGGCGCGGAAGTCGTCCGGGCGTTGGCCGCGCGGCCACACCGCGCACTGCGCCTGGGTGAACGCGACGAACTCCGCGCCGAGCACCGTGCCGGCGTCGGCCGGGTCAGGCTGCATCTCGTCCGCGTCCTCGGTGCACATCACCGAGAGCTGCATGCCATGCATGATCGCCTCGCCGACGCTGCCCATCAGGAAGCGCGACTGCGCCAGCAGCGGCGCGTAGTCGCCGTCGGCGGCCTGCTTCAGCACCACCGGCAACAGGGTCGCCGTCAACGGCGAGTAGCTGTAGAGCCGCAGCACGATGCCGAGGTGGGCGAGCGCCGGCACCTCCTCGCGGCGCTCGCCGGTGGTCGGGTCGCGGTAACTGACCGGCGCGCGATCGGGTTGCGACAGCGCTGCCCGCACCTGCGACAACGCGGCCTTCGCATCCGGCAAGGCCTTCGCGCAGGCCGCATCGGCAGCGCAGCGCGCGAACTGCGCGTCGAGCGCGGCGTCGAGGTTCTTCGCATGCTCACTGCCAAGCACCAGGCTCATCGGCGCGACGCTATCGATCACGACGGCGCGGGTGCGCTGCGGGAAGGTCTTGGCGTACTGCTGCGCCACGCGCGTGCCGTAGCTGCCGCCGTAGAGGTTGATGCGCGCCGCGCCCAGTGCTTCGCGCACCGCGTCGAGGTCGGCGACGGCGTCGGTGGTCGTGTAGTGGCGCACGTCCGAGGTCTTCGACAGCTCGGCGAGGCAGGCTTCGGCGAAGCGCGCGGCGCCCTCGGGGCTTTCATCGGAGGCATCGCCAAAGGCGTTGTTGCCGTCCTTGTCGCGGCAGGCCAGCGGGTTCGACTCGCCGGTGCCGCGCTGGTCGACGAGGATGACGTTGCGCGTGCGCATCACGTCGCGGAAGCCGGGCGCCACCGACGGAAACGAGTCGCGCGCGCCTTGCCCGGGGCCGCCGGCGAGCATGAACACCGGGTCGGGTTCGGCTTCGCCTTCCGTCGGCACCCAGGCGATGGCGAGGTCGATCTGGCGGCCGTCCGGCTCGGCGCGATTCTCGGGCACGGACAGCGTCGTGCACTGGGCTTCGACCGCGGCGGCCGAACCGGCGCCCGACAGCGTGCAGGGCTCGAAGTCGAGGCGGCCGTAGGTCCGGGCCTCCGCGGACGAAGGCATCGCCAGCGGCAGGGCCACGGCGAGGGCAAGGGGCAGGGGGAGCAGGCGGGGCATCGGGGACTCCGGTGGGGATTGGAGAAAAACGAGCGGTGACGCGAGGAGAGAGGAACGAGTGCGCGGCACTCAGGCGGCGTCGTCGAACAACGATTCAATCGGTTCGTCGAACAGACGCGCGAGCTTGAAAGCCAGCGGCAGGCTGGGGTCGTATTTGCCGGTCTCGATGGCGTTGACAGTCTGCCGCGACACAGCCAACCGCTCGGCCAACTCGGCCTGCGACCAGCCCTTCGATTCACGGCGCTCGCGGAGGTGGTTGCGCATCAGCCGTGGCGCCAGCGGCCGATGATCTTGCCGATGACGTAGACCACCATCACCGCCGGAAACATGCCGTAGGCCAGCCAGGCGCCATCGAGCTCCACCAGGCGCATGACGCCCAGCAGGCCGAGCGCGAAGTACACCATGCCGACGATCAGCACGCCGATGCAGATGCCGTAGACCTCGATCAGCTTTTCCCACTCGTCGCAGTCGCGGAAGAAATCGAGGTAGACCTTCATCGCCCACGCCATGGGCAGCACCGGCAGAAGCGCGATCGCCACGAGCATCTCGAACGGCCAGTCGGCGCGGTAGTGCTTGACCAGCAGCGTGCCGCCGATGAACAGCACGCAGAACACGGTCATCGGCGGCATGGAGCGCTGGTAGTAGCGCTTCTCGTTCGGCGTGAAACGGAACATGTCGATGAAGGGGTTCATGCACGGTAACGCTGGTCGACGACGAGCTTGGTGATGCCGTAGGCCGTGGCCAGGCCCGGCGAAACGAAAACTGCGGCGAGATCGCCGCGCAGCGACAGCACGCCGGCCACATCGAGCAGGCCGACGACGAGGAAGGCCATGCCGACGAACGCGCCGGCGATGGCCAAGGACTGCAGCTCGATCAGACGCTGCATCTCGTCGGCCTCGCGCACGTAGCGCACGAAGGCCCAGACCATGAGCCCGATCGGCAGCGCCGGCACCAGGCTGAGCGCCACCCGGGCCGCCAGGGCCTCGGCGGGCGTGCCGAGCAGCGCGAGCAGGCTCGATGGAAGCAGGACGACGAGGCTGAAGCTGGCGACAGCGAACCAGCGCAGGTAGCGCTGAATCGGCGGGGTCAGACGGTCGTCGTCGCGGACAGGCGTGGTGGTGATCATGGGCGAGCTCCAGGGTGTCAAGGACGCTTGACACCATCCTCCGCTCGCCAAGCCCGCCGTGTCAAGCGTCCTTTACATCGGCGACGCGG
>JBOFQO010000418.1:0-1987 GCA_051660925.1 Silanimonas sp.
ACGGCTGTGCAGTTCCGCTACCTGTTCGTGACCGCCGGTAGCGGCCTGCACGTGGTCGACATCACCGACGTCAAGACGCCGCGCCTGCTGCCGACTTCCGTGCCGCTGCAGGACGCCCGCCGCGTCTACGTCGCCCGCACTTACGCCTACGTCGCCGCCGGTGCGGACGGTTTGGCCATCGTCAACGTCACCCGACCCGAAGCGCCGACGCTGCTGACGCGCTTCACCGCCGACGGCGCCATCAACGACGCCCGCGACGTCGTCGTCGGCTCGACCAACGCCTCGCTGTTCGCCTATGTCGCGGATGGAAAGAATGGCCTGCGGGTGATCCAGCTCACGTCGCCTGAGAGCCAGCCAAACTTCTACGGCTTCTCGCCGGAGCCCAGGCCCGAGCTGATCGCCAGTCGCGCGACCCGCAGTCCCGCGCTCTCGCTGTCGAAGGGCTTGGACCGCGACCGCGCCGTCGACGAGACCGGCGGGCAGATCGCAGTGTTCGGTCGCCTTGGCTCGCGGCCGTTCAACCTTGAGGAAATGCAGCGCCTGTACATGAACCCAGACGGCTCGGTGTGGACCGTGCGGAACGCGTTGAACGCCGCGTCGCTGCCGGCCGCACCCTCGTCCACTGCCGCACCCGCCGCCGGAGGCCGTCGATGAGCCCGCGCCATGCCCTGGTCGTCCTGCTGGCCGCGATGGCGCCGGCGCTTGCCGTCGTCGCGGCTCCCGCCGCGCCAGCGGAAGCCAAGCCCGCGGCCGTCGCATGGACGCCGTCCGACGACGCCATCCGCGCCGAGAACGCGCTGCGCCAGCCGATGCCCGATCGCGCCGCGGGCCGCAGCCTCGGCACCGTCACCTGTGCGAGCAGCACCTGCCACGGCTCGGTGCTGGCCTGGGACGACGTCGTGCTGCACAACGAGTACACGACCTGGGCGCGGCTCGATCGCCACACCCGCGCCTACGCGACGCTGTTGACGCCGCAGAGTGTGTCGATCGCGCGCAAGCTGGGCCTGTCGACGCCGGCACACGAGGCGGCGGAATGCCTCGCCTGCCATGCCTATGCGCCGCCGGTCGAGCAGCGCGGCGAGCGCTTTGTTCTGTCCGATGGCATCAGCTGCGAGGGCTGCCACGGCCCGGCGGAGACCTGGGTGGCCCCACACACCGCACCCGAAGCCTCACACGCGAAGAACCTCGCCAACGGCCTGTACCCGACCTCGGATCCGGTGGGACAGGCACGGCTCTGCACCTCCTGCCACGTCGGCGACGGCGACCGTTGGGTGACGCATCGCATCATGGGCGCCGGGCATCCGCGCCTCGGATTCGAGGTCGGCACCTTTGCTGCACTGCAGCCGCCGCACTACGCCATCGACGCCGACTGGCGCCAGCGCAAGGGCGATTTCTCCGCCGGCCGCGTGTGGGCGCTGGGCCAACTGTTCGGCGCAAAGTCAATGCTAGAGACGCTCGCGCATCCGACGCGCGGTCGCGATGGACTGTTCCCCGAGCTGTCTGTCTTCGATTGCCACGCCTGCCACAAGCCGATGAGTGCGAATCGCTGGTCGCCGCGGCTCGGTATCGGCCCCGGCCGCGTGCGCGTCAACGATGGGCATCTGCTGATGCTGCGCGCGATCACCGAAGCCGTTGCGCCTGAGCAGGCCGCGGCGTTCCGCGGCGAGGTCCGCGCCGTGCATGCGGCGGTGTCGGCCGGGCAGGGCGACCCGGAGGTCGCGCTGCGGAGACTGATCGCGCGGCTCGACGCGCTGATCCCGACGCTCCGCGCGCAGGCCTTCGATGCGGCCCAGATGCGCGCCGTGCTGCAGCGCCTGATTGCCATCGGTCGCAGCGGCGAGTACAGCGATTATGCCGGCGCGGAGCAGGCCTACATGGCCATCGCGCCGCTGCTGGAACAGCTTGCCGCCGACGGCCAGCTCGCCGACGCGGGACGTTTGCGTCCG
This sequence comes from Silanimonas sp., assembly GCA_051660925.1. GTDB lineage: Bacteria > Pseudomonadota > Gammaproteobacteria > Xanthomonadales > Xanthomonadaceae > Silanimonas. Next base: position 1,947 of record JBOFQO010000418.1, read on the forward strand.
CTGCTGGCGCGCGCCCGTGAGACGCTGGCGGGCGAAGACAG
>JBOFQO010000419.1:0-5070 GCA_051660925.1 Silanimonas sp.
GCTCGCCGACCTCGGCGTGGAAGCCGCGGATTTCCTGCAGACCACCCACTACGCCCCGCCGCCGAAGCGGACGAAGGGCGTGATGGTCAAGGACGTCGCCGAACTGGTGGCGCTGCTGAAGCAGAAGGGCCTGGCGTAAGGAGCCGATGACCATGAGCAAGATCCTGATCGTCGCCGAGCACCTCGACGGCAAGCTGAACCCCGCCACCGCGCGCTGCGTCACCGCCGCCGCCAAGATCGGCGGTGAGATCCACGTGGCCGGTCTGGCCGCCGACGCTGGCGCCATCGCTGCCGAGGCGGCGCAGATTGCCGGCGTCGCGAAGGTCATCACCGTCGCTCGCGCCGAGAACGCGCACGCGCTGGCCGCCGTGCTGGCCCCGCAGATCGCCAAGCTCGCGTCGGGCTACTCGCACGTGCTGCTGCCCTCCACGACCTTCGGCAAAGACCTTGCCCCCTGCGTCGCGGCGCTGCTCGGCGTGGCCCAGGTCTCCGATCTGATGGCTGTCGACGGCCCGCACGCCTTCAAGCGTCCGATCTACGCCGGCAACGCGATCATCTCGGTCACCGCGCCGGCCGACCGCACCGTCGTCGCCACCGTGCGCCCGGCCTCGTGGCCGGCCACCGGCTACGGCGGCAGCGCCGCGATCGAAGCGGCCACCGTGGATGTCGCCCTGCCAACGCACACGCGCTTCAAGGGCCTCGCCGCCGGCAAAAGCGACCGCCCGGACCTGCAGAGTGCTTCCAAGGTCGTCTCCGGCGGCCGCGCGCTGGGCTCGGCCGACGCGTTCAAGATCATCTACGCGCTGGCCGACAAGATGGGTGCCGGCGTTGGTGCCTCGCGCGCCGCGGTCGACGCGGGCTACGTGCCGAACGACATGCAGGTTGGCCAGACCGGCAAGATCATCGCGCCGGAGCTGTACATGGCCATCGGCATTTCGGGCGCCATCCAGCACCTGACCGGCATCAAGGACGCCGGCACCATCGTCGCGATCAACAAGGACGGCGACGCGCCGATCTTCGAGATCGCCGACATCGGCCTCGTCGGCGACCTGTTCACGATCGTGCCGGAACTCGAGAAGGCGCTTGGCTGATGGCCGCGTCGACGACGGTGCGCGGATGAAGGTCCTGGTGACCGGCGGCGCCGGCTACATCGGCTCGCATACCGTCGTCGAGCTGGTCGCGGCGGGCTTCGACGTGCACGTCGTCGACAACTTCTGCAACAGCGAGCGCTGGATCCTCGACCGCGTGGCGACGCTGTGCGGGAAGACCATCCCGCACACGGAACTGGATCTGCTGGACGAAGCGGCGCTGCAGGCCTGCTTCGCCGCGGTGAAGCCCGATGCGGTGATCCACTTCGCCGCGTTGAAAGCCGTCGGCGAGAGCGTGCAGCAGCCACTGCGCTACCACCGCAACAACGTCGGCGGCACGCTGGCCTTGCTGCAGGCCATGCAGGACCACGACTGCCGGCACCTCGTGTTCAGCAGTTCCGCGACGGTGTACGGCAACCCGGAGCGCTGCCCGATCCGCGAGGACGCGCCGCTCGGCGCGACGAATCCCTACGGGCAGACGAAGCTCATCATGGAGCACGTGATCCGCGACCTGCTGGCTGCACCGGGCAGCGCGCTGAAGGCGGCGATCCTGCGCTACTTCAACCCGGCCGGCGCGCACGAGAGCGGGCTGATCGGCGAGCTGCCGCGCGGCGTGCCGAACAACCTCGTGCCCTTCGTCGCGCAAACCGCCGCCGGCCTGCGCGCCGAGATCAGCGTGTTCGGCGACGACTACCCGACGCGCGACGGCACCGGCGTGCGCGACTACATCCACGTGGTCGACCTGGCGCAGGCGCACGTTGCCGCGCTGCGCGCGCTGCGCGACGGCGAGGCCCGCGAGATCACCGTCAACCTCGGTACCGGGAACGGGTTTTCCGTGCTGGAAGTGATCGAGGCCTTCGGCCGCGCCGTCGGCAAGCCCATTCCGCACAAGCGCGTCGCGCGTCGCGCGGGCGACGTGGCCGAGTGCTGGGCCGATCCGAGCCTCGCGAAGCAGCTGCTCGGCTGGGAGGCCAAGCGCGGCGTCGATGCGATGTGTACGGATGCGTGGCGGTGGCAGCAATCGCTGCGGAACTGACGTCCGCGCCATCGGCGCGGCCTATCGACGCGGTGCGCGGCAGGCGCCTCACAGCCCGCAGGACCGACGCTAGCGGTAAACCCAATACCGGTTCACGAGGAAACTCGCACCCACCAGCGCGCCGTCGACGACGGGCTTGAGTATCCACGCGTGCGCGAGACCGAACTCGCGCTCGACGAGCGCCATGGCCACGGTGCTCACCGCCGCCGTGGCGCACCAAAGGCTCGCGAAACGCAGGAAGGTCCATCGATCCAGCGGCTCGCGGCGTCTGGCCACGAACGTGAATCGGGCATTGGCGACATACCCGAACGACGCGCCGGCAACGCGCCCCAGCACGTTCGCGCCGGCGACCGGCAACCCCGCCGCGGAGGTCGCGACGAACACGGCCCAATCGATCATCAGCTGGGCCAGTCCGACCAGGACGAAGCGGAACCCCTCGCGCCAGATCATGCTGGGTCGTGGCGGGAAACGTCGCGGCGAGCGAGGAGCCGATGAAGCGCACGCCTCGGCACGGAGGCCACGTCGAGCGCGACGAAGGCCAGCAGGAATTGCAGGGACGACATCGCCGCGAGCGCCGCGATCATGATCGTGCCGACGGCGGCGGCCTGCCCGGAACGCGCCGAGTCGATCCAGTGGTACCCGCCGAAAACCATGGCGAACACGCCCAGAGCGATGGCGGCCATCAGCTGGACCGAAGCGACCGACCAGTCGCGCAGGAAGTAGTTGTAGGCGATGCGCTTGATGGCGTTGCGCAGGTGCTTCCACGAGAACTCGAAGAGCACCTTCCACACGCTCAGGTGGCTGGTCTCGTCGCCGTAGCGTGCGTCCATCGGCACGTCGACCACCGCGGCACGCAGGGTGTTGAGCCGGAACAGCACATCCGTCTCGAAGAAGTAGCGCTCGCTGATCGACGCCATGGGCAGTCGAGCCGCCACCGATGCGTGGATGGCGGTGTAGCCGTTGGTCGGGTCGAAGAGATCCCAGTACCCGGTGCTGAGCTTCGCGAGGAAACTCAGTCCCAGGTTCCCGATCCGACGCACCAGCGGCATCCGCTGGATGCGGGTCAAATCCCAGAAGCGATTGCCCTTGGTGTAGTCGGCGTCGCCGCGGAGGATGGGGTCGACCAGGACGGGCAGCAGCGCCGCGTCCATCTGCCCGTCGCCATCCATCTTGACGAGGATCTCGCAACCATCGGCGATCGCCGCCCGGTATCCGCTGAGCACGGCCCCGCCGACGCCTCGATTGCTCCCATGCCGGACGATGTGCAGTCGCGGATCGCTGCAGTGCTCCGCCACGTAGTCACCACTGCCGTCCGGGCAGGCGTCGTCGACCACGTAGATCGCATCGACCTGCGGGCCGATCGCCCCGACCACGTCCACGATGTGCCGGGTGACGCGAAAGCTCGGGATGATGACCGCGACTTTGGGATGGGCTGCCGTCATGGTCAGGACACGTAGTAGCGATCGATCAGCGTCGGCAACGTGAACGTGACGGTGTAGAGCGCCACGACAAGGGCGATCGCTGCAATGGCGCACCGCTCCATCCAAGGACCGGAGCGCCGACCCGCCGACAGCGCCATCGAAGCGAGAAGGGCGGGAACGAGGAAGTATCGACCTTGGATGCCATCCACCGCGACGGCGCCGACGGGAGTCCACATTAGCAGCATCAACAGCGGAACGAGGATGGTGCTGCCGAGCGCGACGACGAGCAGGCAAAGCCTGGCGATCGCCCCGCTCCGCCAGTCGGCGTCGATGGCGGACCAGAGCGCCGCCGCGACCAGGATCGTGCCGAACGTCGCGTACACCGGCGCAGGCAAGGTCGTGTCGAGCCAGCCGAGTTCGCCGACGAAGGATCGGCCGTAGAAATCGACCAGTTTCGGCGTGGCTGCCGTGTTCCGGAGGATCTCGAGGACGCCGGCCGGATCCGCGAGGTGCGCGAGCAAGCGATCACCGATTCCGTCGCTCGCCATTCGACTCGAGCGGACCGTTCGCATGGCGAAGGCGAACCATGCGAACACGACCAGCGCAGGCGTGCAGGCCGCGACGCGCCAGGACCAACCGCGATGCCAGGCCACCGCAACGGGCAGCACCAGCAGCGGCACAAGCTGCGGTCGCGCCCCCACGATCACCACCACGAGGGCGGCGACAGCGGCGACCCGCCCTGCGCCGCCGTGGCGTTCATCCACCGTGGCTTCCATGGTCAAGGCCACGGCCAGCATCGTGAGCGCCACCGACAGACCATCGATGGTCGCAGAGGCCCACTGGAACAGCGTCATCGGCATGAGGAGCAGCACGAACCCGAGCAGGGGCATGCGCCATCGGCGAAGCGCTTCGAAAAGCACCGCCGCGGCGAGCAGCAGCGTCGCCCATCGAGCAGCGCGGTACGTGGTGTCGACCGGCCAGCCGAGCGCCCTGCCCGTCGCCATCGCCGTGGCCTGCGGCGCATAGATCAACGGCAGGTAGAGGCCCGCGCCGGGCGCGGTCGCGAAGACGTCGCGGCCCTGCCACGTCGCCGCCTCGGCGGCCCCGCGGGTTTCGGCGCTGACGACCGCCGAGGTGTCGAAGGGCAGATGCGCATGCGCCTTGATGTAGTCCATCAGCCCCGCATCGATCCGCCCGCCGGACTCGAGGCCTGGCGGCCTCTCCTGCAGCCATTGACCGTCGGACAGCTGGTAGGCGCGCTCGACGTGATCGAACTCGTCCGGAGACTGGAACGGCGGAGTGACGGCGCCGATGACCGCGGCCAGCAGGACGACCGCCGTCGCCATCACTGCGGCTTCGATGGGCGCGTGGCCGAAGCCGCGGTTCGCCGCCGACGAGGGCTCGCCCGCGGGAGACGCGGGCCTACGCCGCACGGCACGCGACGCCAGAAGCGCCAGCAGCACGGCCACCGTGCCCGCGGCGACCGCGTGGTGGAAGAACAGAACGCCCCGTTCGTTCCGGGCTG
>JBOFQO010000420.1:0-5182 GCA_051660925.1 Silanimonas sp.
ATGCCGCCGATCGTGTCGGCCTTCGAGGCGCTGAAAGCCCAGGCCGACGTGGTGCTGGTGGAGGGCGTCGGCGGTTTCCTCGCTCCGGTGAACGCCGAGCTCGACCAGTCCGAGCTGCCGCGCGCGCTCGGGTTGCCGGTGCTGCTGGTGGTCGGCCTCAAGCTCGGCTGCATCAACCATGCGCGGCTCAGCGTCGAGGCCATCCAGTCGCGCGGCTTCACGCTGCGGGGCTGGATCGCGTCCGACGTCGAGCCGACGATGCTGTTCCCCGACGACTACTTCGAGGCGCTGAAGGCCGCGCTGCCGGTGCCGTGCTTTGGGCGTCTGCCGCATGCGCCGGGGGTCGATCCGGCGACGCTCACGAGGCATCTTGCGCTGTCGGCGGGTTTCCCTCAGTCGAGCTGAAGCATCGCCCGGTCGCCGGAGGCCGGACGGAACACCGCCACCCGCACCAGCAGGGGCAGCGCGGGCTGCAGTTCGCGGGCGATGAAGGCGCAGAGGTTTTCCAGCGTCGCCGGACCGATACCGGGCACTTCGTCGAGGAAGCGGTGGTCGAGACGCTCGCGCAGGTTCGCCAGTTCGCGGCGCACGAAGCCGAGGTCCATCACCATGCCGGTCGCCGCGTCGGGCTCGCCGCGCAGGGTCACTTCGGCGTGGTAGGTGTGGCCGTGGATGCGCTTGCTCGATTCCACCTCGCCCTCGACGTAGCGGCGCAGCGTGTGCGCGGCTTCGAAGTAGAAGGACTGGCTGAGCTCGGTGGGCATGGCAAGGCGGGTCGGCGAACGGTGGTGCCGCGGCCGCGCATTGTGCCATGCGACCCGCGCCGGCCCGGGCTGGACCGGCGCGGTCGTCGGAGGCGGGCGGTCAGAAACGCCCGGTCAGCTCCACGCCCCAGGTGCGCGGCGTGCCGACGATGAAGGTCGGCAGGCCGAAGTTGAGGCCGGTGTTGCCCGCGTCGATCAGGTACTCGCGGTCGCCGGCGTTCTTGACGAACGCGCCGAGGTCCCAGCGGCCGTCGCCGAACACTACGCCGGCGCGCAGGTCGAACAGCGCGTAGCCGGCCTGCTCGATGCCGCGCTGGTTCTGGTCCTCGAAGAACACCTGGGAGCGCCAGTTGCCGCTCGGCCGGACGTAGGCCTCAAGACCGTCGCCGACGCCGAAGCGCCAGTCGATGCCGGCCGACGCGGAATGCTTGGGCGTCAAGCGGAAGCGGTTTCCGGCCAGCGACTGCCGGCGGCCCTGGTCGTCGCGCTCGTCGAAGCTGGCGTCCACGTAGCCATAGGTGACGAAGGCCTGCAGGCCCTCGCTGGCGCGCAGAATCAGCGAGAACTCCCCGCCGCGGGCGCTGGCGTTGCCGCCGTTCGCCGTGATCGTGCCGATGCCGTTCGGGTTCAGCACGCTGGCCTGGAAGTCGCTGTAGTCGTAGTCGAACACCGCGACGTCGTAGGTCAGCGCGTCGCCGAAGGCCGTGCCTTTCAGTCCGAGCTCGTAGCTGATGACCACTTCGGCCGGGATGAAGTTCGGCGTGCCGTTGCCGCCGGTGGGGAACTCGATGACATCCGGGCGACGGCCGCGCGAGACGCTCGCGTAACCATTCATCGTGTCGGTGAAGCGGTAGGCGGCCACGACGCGGCCCACGGCGGACGAGTAGGTGTCCTCCGCGAAGCGGCGCGTCACGGGGCGGAACAGGATGTTCGGGACGCCCACGTTAGTCGGGGCCGCCGGCAGCACCTGGCCGAGCGGCGAGAGGCCGCCGAAGTTCAGTGCTTCGTAGCCCGAGCGCACATCCTCGCGCGTGCCGCGCAAGCCCAGCGTCAGGTCGAAGCGGTCGGTGATCGACCAGGTGCCGTCAGCGAACAGGTCGACGGCGTCGACCTCGCCGAAGTTGCTGTACTCCTCGCGATGGCTGGCGCGCAGTGGCAGCGGGGTGCCGAGCGGGATGCCCGGGATGCCGAGCGCCGGGAACGTCGTGTAACCGAGGAAGGGCGTCAGGTTCGGATTCAGCGGGCTGACCACCGGCAGCTGGATCAGCCCGCCGGTCGCCGCGGCCACGCCGGCCCGCAGCGCCGGTGAGAGCAACGCGCCGAGCTGGCGTTCGTCGGTGCTGAACGGCACGCGCTGCACGCCGTCCTCCCGGAACCAGCTGACGCCACCGAAGCCGCGGAAGGCGCCACCAGCGTCGTAGTTGAAGCGGAACTCGTGGCTCCACTGCTCGCCCTCGGCGTCCTCAGCGAACTCCAGCGCGTTGAGCTGCGAACCGTCGGCGTCGAATTCCTCCACCGAGGCGAACTCGCGCCAGCCGCTGATGGTGGCGAGGCTCCACGCGTCGTTGATCGGGAACTGGCCGAGCACCGTGAGGCCGGTGACGTGGCGGTCGAGCCCGAGCTGCTCGCCGCGGTTGAGGTCGGCGGTGTAATCAAAGACGTCGCGGCTGCCGGCGCGCGTCGGCAGCACATTGGTGCGGAAGGCCGTGCCCGGCGGCGTGTCGACCTGGTGGTTGAAGATCACGTCGATGCGGCTCGCCTCGCCGACGTCGAGGCCGAACGACAGCCGGATCGCGCTGGTGTCCTTGCCGTTCAGTCGCCCGCCGGCGAGGTTCTCGACGAAGCCCTCGTTCTTCTCGTGGTAGACGGCGAGGCGCATCGCCAGCGAATCGGAGAGCGGGGCGTTCGCATAGCCGCTGAAGCGCCGCCACTCGTCGCTGCCGAGACCGGCCGTGAAGCCGCTTTCGTAGCCTTGGAAGGCCTTCTTCTGCACGAGATGCACTGCGCCCACCTGCGCGCCACGGCCGAACAGCGTGCCCTGCGGGCCGCGCAGCACTTCGATGCGCTCGAGGTCGAAGGGCTGGACGACGGCGCCACGGGCGCGCGCGATCGAGACACCGTCCTGGAACACCGAGACGCGCGGCGGTGAGAACGACGCGCCGCTGTCCGAGGTGATGCCGCGGATCACGAAGCCGGGATTGTTCGGGCTCTGCTCCTGCACTTCGAGGCCGGGCACGAGGTTGCCGATGTCGTCCATGCCGGTGATGCCGAAGCCCTCGAGGAACTCGCCGGAGTAGGCGCTGATCGCGATCGGCACCTCCTGAACCTGCTGCTCGCGCTTCTGCGCGGTCACGACGATGGTGTCGATCATCGTGGCGTCGATGCTGGCCGCGCCGGCGGCCGGTGCATCCTGGGCCAGCGTGGGAACCGTGGTGACGACGAGAGCGGCGTGGATGGCCGCGGCAAGCAGGGTGGGACGACGCATCGAGGAGTGCTCCTTGGGATTTCCGAGGGCTCCAGCGTCGGTCGGTCGCGTTGCATTGCCGTGAACGACCCTCTGGCGGTCACCCTCCTGAAAGATCCGGGCGCTCGAATGGCGGACTGCCTTGCCCTCGCCGAGACCCATGCCCCCCATCAGCCGTCGCACCGCGCTGCGCCTGTTAGCCGTCGCGGCCGCCACCGCCGCCCTGCCGCTGTCCGCGCGACGGATCCCCTCGGCGCCGACGCTCGACCGCGCGCTGTTTCCGCAGGCCGTGGCCTCCGGCGATCCGCGCCCGGACAGCGTCGTGCTGTGGACGCGCGTCGCGCCCTCGGGCTGGGGTCGTGATGTGATCCTTGAGGTCGCCGAAGACGCGGCCTTCCTGCAGCGTCGCGTCGAGCGTGGATTCCGCGTCAGCGCCGATACGGACGGCTGCCTGAAGGTGCGTGTCGATGGGCTCGAGGCCGGTCGCGAGTGGCACTACCGCTTCGTCGCGATCGACGCCGACGGCGCGTTCGCCGCCTCGCCGACCGGCCGCACGCGCACCGCGCCGCCGGCCGACGCCGACCAGGACCTGCGCTTCGCGGTACTGAGCTGCCAGGACTTCAATGGCCGCTGGTACAACACGATGCTGCCGCTGCTGGACGAGCCGCTCGATGCGATCCTGCATCTCGGCGACTTCATCTACGAGACGACGGGCGATCCGTCGTTCCAGGACGTCGCCGGACGCCGCATCGTGTTCGACGACGCGGACGGCGCGCTGACCCTCGGCGACGGCGGCTTCCAAGCGGCGCGCAGCCTCGACAACTACCGTCAGCTGCACCGCGAGTACCGCAGCGACCCGGTGCTGCAGCAGCTGCTCGCGCGCGCGCCGCTGATCGCCATCTGGGACGACCACGAGTTCGCCGACGACGCCTGGCAGGACGTCGGCACCTTCCACGACGGGCGCGTCGACGAGCGCGATCGCGAGCGCCGCCGGGCCGCCGAGCAGGCTTGGTTCGAGTACCTGCCGGTCGACGCCGGCGGCGGTTTCGATGGCGATGCGGTCGAGGCCGCCGCTCTGCATCCGGCCACGCGGATCTGGCGCGAGTTCCGCTTCGGCCGTCGCGCCGCGCTGTGCATGACGGACTACCGCAGCGCCCGCCCGGACCACCTCGTGCCGGAGGACGCGTTTCCCGGCGCGATCGTCTTCGACGAACCGACCCTGCGCGAGGCGCTGCCGCGGATCGGCGAGTCGTTCGAAGCCTGGGCACCGGCGCTGCAGCCGTACGTCGACCTAGCGACGCCCGAGTACCGGCGCTGGCGCCGGCCGCTGGCGCGCGCACTGCGCAGCGCCTACGCGGCGGAAGGGCTTTCGAAGGACGATGTTCACGCGCGAGTCGACGCCCTCCTCGCCGCGCCGATGGCCCTGCCCGTTGCGAACGCGATCCTCGCCCGGCACGACGCGTCGGCGCCGTTCTTCCTCGATGCCGGGCCGATCCCCGAGGCACCCGACCTGCCGCGCGGCCTGAGCTGGGCGGGCGTCGGCAAGTCGCGGCTGTTCGACGCGATCGGCAGCCGCTCCTTCGTGCTCGCGACGGGCTTCGGCCTGCTGGCCCGGCTGCGCGCCGCCGGCGTGGGCGGGCCGTTGGGCAGCGCACTTGGTGCGGCGCAGTCGCAGTGGCTCGAAGGCGCCGCCGAACGCCATGCCGACGCGCGGTGGCGCCTCGTCGCCAGCTCCGTGTCGTTCACCCCGCTGCGCCTCGACCTGCGTCGGCCGGAGATCGAGGCGCCGGCGGCGTGGGCGCACGAAGTGCTGCTCAACGTCGATCACTGGGACGGTTTCCCGGTCGAGCGCGAGGCCTGGCTCGACCGCATCGACGCCCGTGGCACCGTGCTGCTCAGCGGTGACATCCACGCCAGCTTCGCCAGCCAGCACCGCGAGCGCGTCGTCGAGTTC
>JBOFQO010000421.1:0-2392 GCA_051660925.1 Silanimonas sp.
GACGCCATCGACCGCATCACCGACCGCGTCGGCTTGCGTCGCATCGAGGTGCGCGGGCCTGACCTCTACCTCAACGGCGAGCGCTTGTTCCTGCGCGGCATCAGCCTGCACGAGGAGCGCTTCGGCGCGGAAGGCGGCCGCGTGCGCACGGCGGCGGAGGCGCGCGCCCTGCTGCAGGCCGCGAAGGATCTCGGCGCCAACTTCGTGCGCCTCGCGCACTACCCGCACTCAGAAGCCACCACCCGGCTCGCGGACGAGATGGGCCTCCTGGTGTGGAGCGAGATCCCGGTCTACTGGGACGAGATCCGCTACGGCAGCCCGGACACGCTGGCGCTGGCTCGGCGCATGCAGGCGGTCAACATCGACCGCGACTTCAACCGGGCCTCGATCATCCTGTGGAGCGTCGCCAACGAAACCTCGATCACGCCGGCGCGCAACGCCTTCCTGCGACGGCTCATCGACGACACTCGCGCCTTCGACGGCACGCGACTCGTCACCGCGGCGCTCAACAAAGCGCAGAGCAGCGGTGACGAGATCCGCATCGTTGACCCGCTTGGCGACGCACTCGACGTGATCGCGGTGAACCAGTACGAGGGCTGGTACGGCCAACGCACGCCGGCGCAGATCACCGATGTGCGCTTCACGTCGGATTTCGACAAGCCCTTCGTCTTCAGCGAGTTCGGCGCCGACGCGCCGCGCACCTTCCGCGCCGCAAAAGAGGTGCGCTGGAGCGCCGACTACCAGCGCTGGCTCTATGCGCAGAACCTCGCGCTGTTCGACACCATGCCCGGGCTCGACGGCCTGTCGCCTTGGATCCTCAAGGACTTCCGCGTGCCGCGGCGCTGGCACGGACGCTTCCAGGATTACTGGAATCGCAAGGGCCTGCTGGACGAGGAAGGCCGGCGCAAGCCCGCCTTCGACACGCTGCGCGCCTGGTACCAGCAGCGCGCCGAGGCCGACGCCGCGGCGCGAACGCCAGGACCCAGCGCTCCGGCGCCGCGCTGACGGCGGATTACTCCGCCGGGTAGCCCAGCTTCACCGCCAGCTCGCCGAGCGGCGCGAACAGCGCCTTCATCGGTTCGGCGTACTGGCGCCAGGTGCCGGCGGGGAAGTCGGTCGGGCCGCCGTTCGACGCGCGTGCCAGCGCCAACGCGGCGCTGAGATCGGGCGTGTCGTCGAGGCCGAAGGCGGTCACGAGCTGCGTGGCGAAGGCCTCGGGGTCGCGGTCCAGCAGGTCGGCGTCGATGCGCAGCACCTGCATCGGGCGCGCGTCCTCGGCAGCGATCAGCTGCTCAAGCTGGCGATGCAGCCACGCCGTCGCGATGCTCGGCGACGGGAAATCGAAGCCCGCGGCGCTGCCCCAGGCCATCCAGTTCAGCAGCAGATCGCGCGGATCGCGCAGCACGGCGACGAGCGTCGTGCCGTGCAGCGTGGCCTGGGTCCAACCGTCCCAGAAGGGCAGCGCGTCGATCAGCGTCTCCGGTACCAGGCCCATGGCCTCCAGCGGCTGGCGCCAGCGCGCGGCGGTGCCGGCGGCCTCGTGGCCAGGCGGCGCGCGCATCGCGTTGAAGCCGTCGTCGCGCATCGGCTGGCGGAAGCGGTCGATCATCAGTCGGTCGGGCGCGGCCGGGATCAGCGCGGCATGCACCCGCTCGACGCGGCTGCCCGGCGCGCCCCACAGCAGGCGGCCGGCGCCGCCGTCCTCGGCCGGGGTGGCCTTGGCGGCCGGCTCCGGATTCGGCAGCGGCATGCCAAAGGCCGGGCCGTCCTTCCACATGCGGCCCCAAGCGCGCAGCGCGTCCTCGTAACGGCCCGCGCGATGCAAGGCATGAGCGCGCCAACCGGACAGCGAGCGCGCCTGCTCGGGCGTGGCGGCGGCGGCCATCAGGGCCTCCATGCGCGCCACGGCGGCGTCGGGCATCAGCAGGGCCGTCGCGCGGGCGCGCAGCAGGGCCGATTCGCGCAGCCGCGGCTCGCCGGCCAGCGCGCGCTCGGCGTAGGCCAGCGCGTCACCCTGGCGGCCTTCGCGCTCGGCCAGCGTCGCAGCAACGTCCAGCGCCGCCGGGTGGTCGGGCGCGGCCGCGAGCCAGCGCTGCACGAGGGCCGGCGCGTCGTCGATCGGCTGCAGGTTCAGCAGCAGGCGCCAGGCCAGGGCGAAGCCCGGGTCGGCCGCGACGCGCGTCTCGAGCTCGGCCAGCACCGCGGGCTGGCCTTCCATTTGCCCGAGCACCTGCACGGCCAGCTCGTAGGCCTGCACGTGGCGCGGGTGCACGACGAGGATGGCGGCGAGGTCCTCCCGCGCAGCGGCGACTTGGCCGAGACGCAGGCGCAGCTGCGCGCGGGTCCAATGCATGGCCGGCACGCCGGGCTCGCGAAGGGCCCACTGCTCGGC
>JBOFQO010000422.1:0-8500 GCA_051660925.1 Silanimonas sp.
GGTGAAGCGCCCGCCGGGCTTCAGGTCAGCAATCACCGGCGTGTGCTTCGACGCCGCCTCGAAGCGCTCCAGCGGGTAGTCGATGCCGGCCTCGTGCGCGATGGCCAGCAGGTGCAGCACGGCATTCGTTGAACCGGCCGTCGCGGCGACCGCGATCGCGGCGTTGTCGATGGCCTGTTGCGACAGCACCGCACTCGGACGGCGGTCGGCGGCGAGTGCCGCCATCGCCAGCTCGCCACAGCGGAAGGCGGCGTCGCGCTTGGCCGGGTCGGTGGCCGGGATGTCGTTCAAGCCCATCGGCGACAGGCCCAGCGTGGTCAGCACCATCGCCATCGTGTTGGCGGTGAACTGCCCACCGCAGGCGCCGGCGCCGGGGCAGGCGCTGCGTTCGATGCGGCCCAGCTCGGCGTCGTCGATGCGGCCCGCGGCGTGCGCGCCGACCGCTTCGAACACCTCCTGCACGGTGATCTTCTTCGCGTGGCAGACGCCGGGCTGGATGCTGCCGCCGTAGAGGATCACGCCCGGCAGGTCGAGCCGCGCCAGCGCCATCGCCGCGGCCGGGATGGTCTTGTCGCAGCCGACGATGGCGACGACGGCATCCAGGCAATGGCCACTGACCGCCAGCTCGATCGAATCGGCGATCACTTCGCGCGAGGGCAGGGAGGCGCGCATGCCCTCGGTGCCCATCGCGATGCCGTCGGTGACCGCGATGGTGTTGAACTCGACCGGCGTGCCGCCCGCGGCCTTGACGCCCTCGCGCACTGATTGCGCCAGTTCGCGCAGCGTGATGTTGCAGGGCGAGATGTCCGACCACGTGTGCACCACCGCCACCAGCGGCTTGGCGATGGCGGCATCGTCGAGGCCGGTGGCGCGCAGCATCGCGCGGGCGGGAGCGCGGGACGGGCCGGATTTGATCTGGTCGGAGTTCACGGGTTCTGGCGGGCGTTGAGGATTCGGGGCGGTGTTTTCTTGGGCCCTGAAACGCGAAACCCCGCTCCGTTGCCGGGGCGGGGTTTTCGTTTCGGACCTTGTTGTTGCGTTCTAGGTCACGTCGATCCCGCTCCGGTGAAGGGCGTAATAAGAAGAACGACGACGACAAGAACCGCGACGAGCACGACGTCACGGACCGCGACCGGGAGGGCCGAGGCGGTGAGCGCGTTGATGCTCGAAGCGGTGGAGTTCATGGGATCGACAAGACCACGGGCTTTTCGCACTTGTCAACACGTTGTCGTGATCTTTCGCACATTCGAGCGAAGACTCGATGCCAAGCGATTGTTCCGACAGTGACTTGGTTGCCAAAGGAACTGACGGCCGGACCGCAGAATTCGCATTTCGCGGTGAAACTTGCGCGGGATGAGTGGCCGATCACGGCCTGGGAGGGTTCGCGGCGACGATCCTTGGCCCCTTCCTCCGCCCCGGCGTTCGCTTCGTTCATTCCCATGGCCTCCCATCCCGCCGGCACCCACCCCCTTCCCCTTTTCCCGCTCAAGACGGTCCTAATGCCCGGCGGTTTGCTGGCGCTGCGGGTCTTCGAGCCGCGCTACCTCGACATGGTCAAGCGCTGCGCGCGAAAGGGCGAGAGCTTCGGCATCTGCCTGATCATCGACGGCCCGGAAGTCGGCGGGCCGGCCCTACCGTCCGAGATCGGCACCGAAGCGCGCATCGTCGATTTCCACGCGCAGCCGGGCGGTGTGCTGGGCCTGGCTGTCGAGGGCGAGCGCCGCTTCGCGGTCACCAGCACCTCGACCCAGGCCGACGGCCTGCTGGTTGCGGAGGTGCGCTGGCTGCCGCCAACGCCGTCGGCCATCGTCGAGCCGCAGCACGGTTTCCTCGTCGATCTGCTGAAGCGGATGCTCGAGCGCGCCGGAGGCCCGCACGCCTACGCCGACAGCGGCTGCTTCGACGATGCCGCCTGGGTGTCCTGCCGCCTCGCCGAGCTGCTGCCGCTCGATGCCGACCAGCGCCTGCACCTGCTTGAGGAGGATGAGCCCTCGCTGCGCCTCGACGCTCTGCTGCGCTGGCTGCCGCAGCTCGCCTGAAGCCTCAGTCGGCGGCTTGCGGGGCCCGCAGGCGCAGCGCGCGATCGTCGTCCCGCACCCGCAGCGCGGCCACGTCCTTGGCGACCTGCGCGCGTGCGGACGTCTCGTCGTCCTGCGCGGCCCAGTAGCGCACAAAGCCGTCGCCGCGTGTCGCGAAGCGCAGCGTCTGCGCCGTGCCGAGCCACAGCGGCTCGTCGCGCCCGGCGAGCGAGTACGGCGCCGGCCACAGGCGCAGCACCAGCCGGTCCTCGGGTGAAGCCCCGGCGCGCGCCATCAGCAGCGCTTCCCGTTGGCCTTCGTGGGTGGCCGGCATGATCGGCAGCGTCGCTGCCGTCGCCTCCTCGTCGAGCATCATCAACAGCCCGCGCCAGTCGCTCTCGGGCAGTGGCGTCCAGCCGGCCGCCTGCAGTTGCCCGACGAGGCTCGGCAGATGCCCCGCGTACTGCACGTTGAGCGGCCAGGCGTCGCGGCTGCGCAGTTCGTTGCGCCGCGAGGGCAGGTCGAGCGTGGCATCGCCGCTCAGCCAGCGCTCGGCGTCGATGGGCTGGCGTTCGATCGGCGGGTCGTAGGCGGCGACGAGGCTTTCTGCCGAGCGTGTCGCATGCCAGCCGCCGACCAGCACGACCATACCGAAGAAGATCGCCGCCACCGGGCGCACCCAGAACGAGCGCACCACGCGGCGCCGGTAGGCGATGCCGAGCGCGGTGATCCACAGCAGGCCGAGGCTGGCGCCGGCCAGCACGTCGGACAGCCAATGCGCGCCGAGGTAGAGCCGCGAGAATCCCAGCAGCCCGACCAACAGCGCGGCGAGCACGTAGGGCCAGACGCGACGGCGGCCCGGCATCTCGCGCGCGACGAGCACCGCGAAGAAGCCGTACACCACCGTGGCCAGCATCACCGACTGCGAGGGGAACGAGTAGCCGCTGACCGCGGTTGCCGCCGGCGGTTTTGGCAGGTCGATCAGCCAGCCCAGCGCCCAGGCGAACACGATCGCGAAGGCTGGCGCGGCGATCCAGTGCCACGCGGCGATGCGGCGCTTGCGCCAGAACAGCCAGGCGGCCACGGCGGCCACCGCGGGGCCGAGCACCACGACGTCGCCGAGCGTGGCGAGGAAGCCCATGACCGGATCGGCCAGCGGATGCCGCAGCCCGAACATCGTCTGGTGGAACATGAGGTCGAAGCTCGACGGTGCCTCGCCGCCGCCCACCGAGATCAGCAACTGGAAGAAGCCCCAGGCACCGAACAGCAGTGCGACCGCCAGCACCAGCAGCGACGGCGACTCGCGGCGGTTCGGATCGATCAGCGCTTCTGAGTAGCGCCCCATCACCGGATGGCGGTGTGACCAGTCGAGCAGGCGGACCAGCAGGCCGTGCGTGCGCGGCGCGAGCCAGCGCCACGAGTACAGCACGACCGCCCAAAGCGCTGCGACCAGCACGAGTACCAGGCCGATCACGATGGCCAGCCGGCCCGCCACCGCCGCAACGAGGTCAAGCGACGCGCCGAACAGCCAGCCCGGCGCCAGGAAGGCCAGCGCCCACAGCAGGGCCGCAATGCCGGTTGCGAAGGCGTACTTCTGCGAAGGCATGCGCACCATGCCGGCGATGGCCGGGATGAAGGGCCGGATGGCGCCGACGAAGCGGCCGATCACCAGGCTCTTCATGCCGTGGCGTCGGAACGCCGCGTCGCCGCGCTCGAGCCAATGCGGGTTCTGCGCGAACGGCCAGCGCGTCTTCAGCGAATCACCGTAGCGACGGCCCGCAAGGTAGCTGACGCCGTCGCCGCAGAACGCGCCTGCGGCTGCACAGAGCACGGCGTAGGTGCCGTCGATGTGGCCCAGGCCCACCAGTGTGCCAACCGCGAACAGCAGGGGCGTGGCCGGGATGGCCACGCCGATGATGAGCAAGGCGTCGCCGAACGCGATCAGGAAAATCACCACGCCCGCGGCCAGCGGATGGCGCGAGATCCAGTCGAGCAGGGCGTCCCAGCGGATGGAATCCATGCCCGATTATAGGTGGCTCGAGAAGGCGCTCGGATGACCGTGCTGCGATGCGCCATGGAGGCCCGCCTCGGCCGCCGCACCCCGATGCCACGCCGACGTCGCCCTGCGCTTGGCCCGGCGCGACTCGGTACTCTGTGCAGGCTCACCTTCGACGGTCCGCCCATGCCCAGCCTTGCCGGAAAAACCCTGCTGATCACCGGTGCCTCGCGCGGCATCGGCCTCGCCATCGCGCTGCGCGCCGCGCGCGACGGCGCGAACGTGGCCATTGCGGCCAAGTCATCGGTGCCCAACCCGAAGCTGCCCGGCACCATCCACAGCGCCGCCGCGGCGGTCGACGCAGCCGGTGGGCGCGGCCTCGCGATCCAGTGCGACATCCGCGAGGAGGCCGAGGTCGACGCCGCCGTCGCGGCGACGGTCGAGCGCTTCGGCGGACTCGACATCCTCGTCAACAACGCCAGCGCGATCTGGCTGAAGGGTGTGCTCGAGACGCCGATGAAGCGCTTCGACCTGATGAGCCAGGTCAACAGCCGCGGTAGCTTCCTGTGTGCGCAGAAGGCCTTGCCGCAGCTACTGAAATCATCGAACCCCCACATCCTCACGCTGGCACCGCCGCCGAACCTCGACCCGGCGTGGTGGGCGCCGCACACCGGCTACACCCTGGCCAAGATGGGCATGAGCTTCGTGACGCTCGGCCTCGCCGCCGAGTTCGGCCCGCAGGGCGTGGCGGTCAATGCGCTGTGGCCGAAGACCGTCATTGCCACCGACGCCTTGAAGATGATCCCCGGCGTCGACGCCTCGGGCTGCCGTGTGCCGGAGATCGTCGCCGACGCCGCGCAGGCGGTGCTGACCCGCGAGGCCAAGGGCTTCCACGGGCACTTCCTGATCGATGAGGACGTGCTACGCGAGGCCGGCGAGACGGATTTCGCGCGCTACGCCGTCGATCCGGGCCAGCCGCTGCTGCCCGACCTGTTTCTCTGATTGGCCCGACCGTCAGGACGCCGATCCGCATGCGCTACCTGCACGCCATGGTCCGGGTCCGCGACCTCGAGGCCTCGCTGCGCTTCTACCGCGACGCGCTCGGCCTCGTCGAAACGCGGCGCAAGGACTATCCCGAAGGCCGCTTCACCCTCGTCTACCTCGCCGCGCCGGCCAACCCCGAGACCGAGGTGGAGCTCACGTTCAATTACGACGTCGAGGATGGCGACGGCATGCCGTCGCCGGGGGGCGCCCGCAACTTCGGCCACCTGGCCTTCGCCGTCGACGACATCTACGCGGCTTGCGAGAGGCTTCAAGCGCATGGCGTCACGATCGCCCGTCCGCCGCGCGACGGCCGCATGGCCTTCGTCCGTTCCCCTGACGCGATCTCGATCGAGCTGCTGCAGGCTGGCGAGGCGCTGCCGCCGCGCGAGCCGTGGGTGTCGATGCCGAACGTGGGGCGCTGGTGACCATGGACTGCGCGTTCTGCGCGATCGTCGCCGGGGTCCTTCCCGCCAGTGTCGCAGCGGAAACGGAACGCTCGCTGGCTTTCCTCGATCTGCGGCAGCCGCACGCCGAGCATGAAGGCATGCACGTCCTCGTGGTCCCGAAGCGGCACGTCGAGTTCCTTGATGGTTTGTCCGTCGATGATGGTGCCGACCTGCTGGCGCTGGCGTCGCGGATCACTGGCGTCCTGCGCCGGAGCCATCCGGAGGCCAGCGTCAGCCTGTGGCAGTCGAACGGTGTCGCCGCGTTCCAGGAGGTGCCGCACGTCCACCTGCACGTGCTCAGCCGACGGGTCGATGACCGCCTGCTGGCGATCTATCCGACGCTGCCGATCAACGCGGGGCGCGAAAGGCTGGACCGCGATGCGGCCCGCCTGCGGTCTCAGCTGAGCGCAGCGATGCCCTGAGCCAGGTCCGCCAGCAGGTCGTCGCCGTGCTCCAGTCCCACCGACAGCCGGAGTAGGCCCGGCGGCGACACCGGGTTCGGGCCTTCGACCGAGGCACGGTGCTCGATCAGCGATTCCACGCCACCCAGCGAGGTCGCGTTGGTGAACACCCGCACCGCGCCGGCGAAGGCCAGCGCGGCCTCGCGACCGCCCTTGAAGGTCACCGAGACCATCCCACCGAAGTCGCTCATCTGCGCCGCGGCGACGGCGTGATTGCGGTGCGCGGGCAGGCCGGGCCAGTAGACCGTCTCGACTGCCGGCTGCGCGGCGAGGAATTCCGCCACGCGGCGCGCGTTCGCGCAGTGCCAGGCCATCCGCGCGGGCAGCGAGCGCAGCCCACGCAGCGTCAGCCACGCCGAGAACGGCGCCAGGATGTTGCCGGTGACGTGGCGGCGGTGTGCGGCCTTGTCGAACAGCGCGTCACGCCGCGCGAACACCAGCGCGCCGCCCATCACGTCGCTGTGGCCGCCCATGTACTTCGTCGTCGAGTGCATGACGACATCGGCGCCGAGCACGATCGGCCGCTGCAGCACCGGCGTGGCGAAGGTGTTGTCGACCGCCAGCAGGGCGCCGTGCGGCTTCGCGATCGCCGACAGCGCCGATAGATCGGCGATGCGCAGTTGCGGGTTCGACGGTGTTTCGGCCCAGATCATCTTGACGGCCGGCGTCATCGCCGCGGCCACCGCGGCGGCGTCGGTTTGGTCGACGCGGCGCACGGTGACACCGCGCTCCGGCAGGAATTCGGCCCCGAGCGAGCGCAGCCCGGCGTAGCAGTCCTCGGGGATCAGCACTTCGCCGCCGGCAGGCAGGCACTCCAGCGCCGCGGTCATCGCCGCCATACCCGAGCCGTAAGCCAGCGCGCCTTCGCCGCCGTCGAGCGCGGCCAGCGCGGCCTCCAGCCGGTCCTGCGTCGGGTTGCCCTCGCGCTGGTACTCGTAGCCGGCCAGGCGTTCGGCCGCGGGGCCGTGCTTGAAGGTCGTCGAGAGATGCAGTGGCGGCGCGACGGCGCCGTTGTGCGCATCGGCCTCGCCGCCGGCGTGGACGGCGAGGGTTTCGAGGCGGAGCCTCGCGTTCGTTGGATCAGGGCGCATGCACGGGTTCCAGGTCGAAGCCGCGCTGCAGCAGCTCTCCGGCGAGCTGTGGCGGCGAGGCGTAGTGGATGGCGTCGAGGCCGGCGCTGCGCGCGCCCTCGATGTTCTCGGCGCGGTCGTCGATCATCAGCGCGGAGGCCGGCGAGAAGCCCAGCGTCGACAGGCAGGCATAGAAGGCCTGCGGATCGGGCTTCATTAGGCCCAGCTGCCCGCTGGTGATCATCCGCGTGCCGAACAGCGGCCGCAGCTCGGGCAGGAACTTCGGCAGTTGCCGGCCGAGCCACTGGCCGTTGTTGGTGAACAGGGCCAGCGTGGTCTGCGGCGCGATACGCTCGGCGAGCTGCAGCACCTCGCGGCGCAGACGCAGGCTCTGTCGTCGCGCGTCGATGAAGGCGTCCATCGGGATGTCGATCCCGTGCCGGCGGCGCACGGCGTCGAGGTAGTCCTCCAGCCCCAGCTCGCCGCGGTCGTTCTTCGTCTCCAGCCCGCTCTTGAACAGCGCCTCGTTCACCAGCGTCATCGGCGCACCGACGGCGCGCGCCAGGGCCTCGATGCGCACGTCCTGCCGGTACTCGGCGAGCACGTCGTCGAGGTCGAAGACCACCAGCTTCGGTCGCGGTCGCGGGCTCATGCGGTGGCGGCGACCTCGCGGAAGGCCGCGCGAGCGGCCTCCAGCGTGTGCGCGATCTCGGCCTCGCCGTGCGCCGACGACACGAAGCCGGCCTCGAAGGCCGACGGTGCCAAGTAGACGCCGCGCTTCAGCATGGCGTGGAAGAAGCGGTTGAAACGCGCGGTGTCGGCCGCCTTCGCCTGCTCGAAGCGCGTCACGCGCTCGGCCGTGAAGTACAGGCCGAACATCGCGCAGACGTGGCGCGTCGAGAAGGCCACCCCGGCCTCGTCGGCGGCGGCCTGGAATCCGGCGACCAACAGGTCGGTCTTCGTCGCGAGATCCTCGTAGAAACCGGGCTGGCGGATCAGCGACAGCGTCGCAAGGCCGGCGGCCATCGCCACCGGATTGCCGCTCAGCGTGCCGGCCTGGTAGATCGGGCCCGCGGGCGCGATCTGCTGCATCAGCTCACGACGCCCACCGTAGGCGCCCACCGGCATGCCGCCGCCGATGATCTTGCCGAAGGTGCTCAAGTCCGGCCGCACGCCGTAGAGCTGCTGCGCACCGCCCAGCGACACTCGGAAGCCCGTCATCACCTCGTCGAAGATCAACAGGGCGCCGTGCTTCGTGCACAGCGCGCGCAGGTGCTCGAGGTAGCCCGGCTCCGGCGGGATGCAGTTCGCGTTGCCGACCACCGGCTCGATGATCAGGCCGGCGATGTCGTGGCCGACCTCGTCGAACAGCGCGGTCGCCGCGGCGAAATCGTTGAAGGGCAGGGTCAGCGTCAGGTCGGCCAGCGCCTTCGGCACGCCCGGCGAATTCGGCAGGCCGAAGGTC
>JBOFQO010000423.1:0-9852 GCA_051660925.1 Silanimonas sp.
CTGAAGCAGGGCATTGAGAAGACGCTGATGGCGAAGGTGCCGGGCGTCACCGCGGTGCGCGACGCCACCGACCACAGCACGGGCGAAGCGCCCTACATCGCGCGCTGAGTGCGCCGCTATTCCTGCTGTGCGCTGAACCGCCACGTCGAGAGCTTCGCGCTTTAACCACGGCTTACGCATGTGCCCACCAGCATCGGGCGCTTCGTAACCCGGCCCGCACAGCGCATGGCGTCAGACCAGGAGTTTTCGTGGCGCCGAACCCTCGCGTGGGCGATCACCCTTGCGCTTCATGCGGCAGTGCTGATCGGACTGACCCAGCCGGTGATCCGTCGTGATCAGACGCCGGTTGCACTCTCCGGCCTGTCGTCATCGTGGGTGCCCGTTGACTTCGCCGCGCCAGCGCCGGCGGCAGCAATCCCGGCGGACGTTCCCGAGCCGAACACGCGCATTCTTCGGCCGGCGGCATTGGCGCCACCTGCAGCACCGTCATCGCCCGACGAGCCTAGTGCGATAGGAGAGGTCCCCCTCCAGGCGGAAGGCGGCGTCCGTGCCGACAAGCGTCCACGCGCTGACGCTGTCATCGCGGCGGCCGCGACGCCAGCATCGACCGCTCCGGTTGCTCGCACGGTCGTCTACCTCGACGACGAGGCGCGCGCGCTGCTGCCGCACGAGAACCTCTATTCGGCGACGCCACCGCCGCGCGAAGGCGACTACTACACGCCCGGCGACGGCAGCGAGGACGACGTGTTCTACCGGCCGCGCGCGCTCGACCCGAACCCCTCGCGATTCGCCTACGCGTGGCGGCCACGCGGTAACCTGATCGACGACTGGCTGGCACGCGCGGTCGAAAAGGTCAGCGGAAAAGTCACCATTCCATTGAACGCCAAGTTCAGCCTCGTTTGCGGCACCGTGGCCGGCGTCGCCGGCGGCTGCGCCATCGTGCGCAACGCTGGCACTGGAGTGATCGTGCAGCGGCCGCCGCCGGCACCCTGGGAACGATCGAACCGCGTGCAGTGCCGCGAGCTCCGGCAGGCGCTGGAGGCCGCGGAGGAAGCTGCGCAGGTTGCGTACTTCCTCGATCGCCTGTCGGCGCTGTGCAGTGCCACCGACGAGGAGGCCGACCGCGTGCCCGATGCGCCGACCGGAAACGACGAAGCCCGGCACGAGGCCGGGCTTCCTGAAGAGATTCGCGCGTCGGGTGACGCGGCGGTCGAGACTCAGCGCGACTTGTAGATGTCCACCGCCTGCGGCTGCGACGCGAGGTAGGCGGCGATGTTCTGGATGTCGGCGTCGGTGAGCTTGTTCGCGCCATCGGCGGCTCCGACTTGCGCGTTCATCAGCACGTTGACGCGTGCGCCGGAACGGTAGTCCTTCAGGGCTTTCTCGAGGTAGTCAGCGTATTGGCCGGCCAGCAGCGGCGTATTGCCGTCGATGGACTGGGCCCCGCCCTCAAGGTGGCAGCTGGCGCAGGACTGGCCGCCTTCCGGCGTCGCTTCAAAGCGCTGCTTGCCGGCAGCGATGTTGCCCTTCGGTGCGCCGACGGCGAGCACGGTGCCGGCGAAAAGGACGAGGGAGGCGGTGGCGAGGGTCTGGAGGCGCATGGGGCGGAGGTCCTTCGTCACTTGGCCTTCTGGGCCGACAGGTAGGCGGCGATGTCGGCGATGTCCTGGTCGGAGAAGCTGGATGCTTGCGCGGTCATCGTCGGATGCTGCCGGTCACCGTTCTTGTAGGCCGTCAGTGCGTTAACGAGGTAGCCCTCCTTCTGGCCGGCGATCTTGGGCACGTGGTAGCTCGGATACGCGTTGCGGTACTCCGGAATGCCGTGACAGCCGCTGCAGGTGTAGGCGAGGGGCTTCCCGTTCTCGGGATTGCCGGCGGCGTGGGCGGGAGCCATCGACAGTGCGAGGGCGATGCCGGTCAGGGCGGGCAGGAGTCGACGCATCAGACGATCCGGGGTGATGGTGGTTAGCCGACGAATTATAGCCATCGGCCGCCCCGCCTTGACAGGGTGAGGCCGTGAGCGAGGTTGGGCTGACTCATGGCATATGCATTCGTAATGGCCGACGACTAGTGTTGTATGAAACCAGCACACCACGGCCGACCTATGACCGCTCCGAACCCCCGCACTCCTGCCACCCCGCGCCTCGGCCTGATCTTCGGACTGGCCGCCGCGCTCGCCCTGACCGCTTGCGGCGGAGGGCCCGAGGGCGAGGGGGATGCTGCAACGGACGACAAGGAAGCCAGCGCCGAGGCCGGCGAGAACGGCAAGCCGGAGGATGAGAAGAAGGTCGAGGCGGTGCCCGTCGAAGTGGAGTCGGTCGCCACGCGGCGGATCGCCGCCAGCTACAGCGGCACGGCCAACCTCGAGGTCCCGGCCGATGCGCAGGTGGTCGCCAAAACCGGCGGCGTGCTGTTGCGCGTGCTGGTGGAGGAGGGCGACACGGTGCAGGCCGGCCAGCCGCTGGCGCAGATCGATCCGGAGCGCACCCGGCTGGAAGTGGCGCGCGCTGAGGCAACGATGCGCCGCTTGCAGGCGAACTTCGAGCGCTCCAAGGAGCTGTTCGAACGCAAGCTGGTGAGCGCGGACGCCAACGATCAGCTGCGCTACGAGTTTGAATCGGCCAAGGCGGCCTACGATCTGGCGCGCCTAGAGCTCAGCTATACGACGATCACCGCGCCGATCTCGGGCGTTGTGGCTCAGCGCATGGCGAAGCCGGGCAACCTGATCGCGCTGAACGCGCCGGTCTACCGCATCGTCGACAATTCGCATCTTGAAGCAGTGCTCAACGTGCCGGAGCGCGAGATGCGCACGATGCGGGACGGCCTGCCCGTCCGCATGGTGGTCGACGCGCTGGCCGGCGAGGTCTTCCAAGGCGAAGTGGACCGAATCAGCCCGGTGGTCGACGCGCAGACCGGCACCTTCCGCGTGGTCGGTGTTTTCCGCGGCCAGCCGCAGCTCAAGCCTGGCATGTTCGGACGCCTGAGCATCGTCTACGAGGAGCGCGATGCGGCCCTCACCGTCCCGCGCGTGGCGCTGGTCGAGGGTGCCGGAGAGTCCGCCGTGTTCGTGGTCGAGGACGGCAAGGCGGTGCGCCGCGTGCTTCGTCTGGGCTACATCAACGGCGAGTTCGCGGAGGTCGTCGAAGGCCTCGAGGCGGGCGAGAACGTGATCACCCAGGGGCGCGTCGCCGTTCGCGATGGTGCCGAGGTCGAGGTGCTTAACGGCGCCGACGCGAAGCCGTCGCCGGCCGCCGCCGTCGCCGAAGCGTCGTCCTCCGCCGCTGACGCGGGTTGAGGTCGGCCTCCATGAGCCTTATCGAACTGGCCACCCGCCGGCGCGTCACCGTGGCGATGGTGACGCTGATCTTCGTACTGTTCGGCGTCATCGGACTTTTCGGCCTGAAGGTGAATCTGCTGCCCGACCTCAGCTACCCCACGCTGACCGTGCGCACCGAGTACATCGGCGCCGCACCGTCCGAAGTCGAGACGCTGATCACCGAGCCGGTCGAGCAGGCCGTGGGCGTGGTTAAGAACCTCAGGAAGTTGCGCTCGGTATCGCGCACTGGCCAGAGTGACGTCGTGCTCGAGTTCGCCTGGGGCACCGACATGGACCAGGCCAGCCTCGAGGTGCGCGACAAGCTGGAGATCCTGCAGCTGCCGCTCGACATCAAGCCCCCGGTGCTGCTGCGCTTCAACCCGAGCACCCAGCCGATCATGCGACTGGCGATCGGTGCGTCCGGCCCACAAGCCAACGAGCAGGAGCTGATCGCGCTGCGCCGCTATGCCGAGGAAACCTTGCAGCGCCGCCTCGAGCCGGTCGAAGGCGTGGCCGCGGTGAAGGTGGGCGGCGGCCTTGAGGACGAGGTGCAGGTGCTGATCGACCAGAACCGCCTGGCGCAGCTCAACCTCGACATCAACACCGTCGTGCAGCGGCTGCAGCAGGAGAACGTCAACATCTCCGGCGGCCGCATCGAGGAAGGCTCACAGCGCTTCCTCGTGCGCACCGTCAACCAGTTCGCCAACCTCCAGCAGATGCGCGACCTGCTGGTGGCCAACGTCAACGGGGTGCCGGTGCACCTCCGGGACATCGCGACTATCGAGCAGGGCCACAAGGAGCGCGAGACGATCATCCGCATCGGCGCGACCGAGGCGGTCGAGATCGCGCTGTACAAGGAAGGCGACGCCAACACTGTTGCGGTGGCGGATGCCGTGCGGGAAGCCCTGCTGGCGATGGAGCAGGAAACCGCGCAGCGCCCCGCGGGTGACGGCCCGCGCGGCCGCCCGTTCGACGTGCGCGAAGGCCTGCGCGACGGTGAGTACCGCATCGATGGCCTGTCGATGCGGACGATCGAAGACCAGTCGGTGTTCATCCGCTCGGCGCTCAGCGAGGTGCAGAAGGAAGCCCTGATGGGCGGCCTGTTCGCCGTGCTGATCATCTTCTTCTTCCTGCGGGACGGCTGGAGCACCTTCGTCATCTCGCTGTCGCTGCCTGTTTCGATCGTCGCGACCTTCTTCTTCATGGGGCAGCTCGACCTCTCGCTCAACGTGATGTCTCTCGCGGGCCTGGCGCTCGCGACCGGCATGGTCGTCGATGATTCGATCGTGGCGCTGGAAAGCATCGCCAAGGCGCGCGAGCGCGGCCTCGGCGTGCTGGAGTCGGCGATCATCGGCACCAAGGAAGTCGGCATGCCGATCGTCGCGACCACGCTGACGACGGTGGCGGTGTTCCTGCCGCTGGTGTTCGTGGAAGGCGTCGCCGGCCAGCTGTTCCGCGACCAGGCCCTGACCGTCTCGATCGCGCTGCTGATCTCGATGGTGGTGGCGCTGACGCTGATCCCGATGCTCAGCTCGCTCAAGGCCACGGCGCCGATGGCTTTCCCGGTCGAACGCGAGCCGGGCCAGCTCAGCTTGCCGCGCAGCTTCGCCGACGCGGGACAGCGCTTCACCGCGCCGGTGCGCGCGGCAGTGGCGTCGCGTGACGCCGGTTGGATGCGCGCCCTCGGCTGGCTGGCATCCGCGGTCCTCGCGCCGCTTCGCGTCATCGCGTGGGTGATCATCGGCCTCGGCACGCTGGCGTTCCGTGCGGCGCTGCTGGTGTGGCGACTCTGGACCGACCATGTGCTCCCGATCGTCGCTCGCGTCGGTGAGTTCGTGCTGCGGCCGTACGAGCGCGCGGCGCTTGCGTACCGCAGCCACATCCTGCCGGCAGCGCTGCGTCGCCCGGCTCTGGTATTGGGCACCTCGGGCATCGCCTTCCTGCTGTCGCTGGGCCTAGCGACGACGCTCGGCACCGACCTGATCCCGCAGCTGGCGCAGGACCGTTTCGACATGACGGCCAAGCTGCCGCCCGGCACCCAGCTGCGCGACACCGACCGGTTGGTGGCTGCCGTGCAGGGCGAGTTCGAGGACGACGCGCGGCTGCAGGCGCTGTTCGGCGTCAGCGGCAGCGGAACGCGTCTGGACGCCAACCCGACCGAATCGGGCGAAAACATCGCGCGCATCTCCGTGGTGCTGGGCCGAGGCTACAGCCGCGTCACCGAAGCCGCGCTCACCGAGGACCTGCGCACCTTCATGGCGGGCTACCCCGAAGTGGGCGTCAAGTTCAGCCGGCCCGAGCTCGTGAGCCTGTCGACGCCGCTGGAGATCGAGGTGCGCGGCAGCGACCTGGCCGAGCTTGAGGTCGCCGGGCGTCGCCTCTCGGCGCTCATGGCCGCCTCGCCGCACTTCGCCGACGTCAAATCGACGGTCGAGGACGGGTTTCCCGAAGTGCAGATCCGCTTCGACCAGGAACGCGCCGCGGCGCTGGGGCTGACCACGCGCCAGATCGCCGACGAGGTCGTCCGCAAGGTCCGCGGTGAAGTGGCCACGCGCTACAGCTTCCGCGACCGCAAGATCGACGTGCTGGTGCGCGCGCAGCAGGAGGACCGCGCTTCCGTCGCCGAGATCCGCGATCTCATCGTCAACCCGCAGAGCGAGCGGCCGGTGACGCTGTCTGCGGTGGCGGAGGTGGTCGAGACGGTCGGCCCCGGCGAGATCCACCGTTCCGACCAGACGCGCGTCGCGCGCATTTCCGCGAACCTGCGCGGCATCGACCTCGGTACCGCCATCGACGAAGTCAACGCGCTGATCGAAGCCAATCCCCTCGGCCCCGACTTGAGGCTCGCGTTCGGCGGCCAGAGCGAGGAGCTCGGGCGCTCGCTGCAGTCGCTGATGTTCGCCTTCGGCCTTGCGATCTTCCTCGTCTACCTGGTGATGGCCTCGCAGTTCGAGTCGCTGCTGCACCCGTTCGTCATCCTGTTCACCATCCCGCTGGCGGTGGTCGGCGCGGTGGGCGCGCTGGTGCTGTCCGGTTCGCCGGTGTCGGTCGTGGTGTTCATCGGCCTGATCCTGCTGGTCGGCATCGTGGTGAAGAATGCGATCGTCCTCGTCGACAAGGTCAACCAGCTGCGGCTCGAAGGCGTGCCGAAGCTCGAAGCGCTCATCGAAGGCTCGTACTCGCGCCTCCGCCCCATCGTGATGACCACGCTGACGACGCTGTTCGGCTTCGCACCGCTGGCCTTCTTCGGCGGTGATGGCGCCGAGGTCAAAGCCCCGATGGCCGTCACCGTGATCGGTGGTCTGGCGGTCTCGACCCTGCTCACGCTGGTCGTGATCCCGGTGGTGTACAACCTGCTGGACCGCAGCCGCGACGAGGCCTGGAAGGCCGAGGGCGAACGCAACCGCCAGATCGGGCTGATCGGCCGCATGTTCGGGGAGGAGCGCGCATGAGCCTTGCGGAAATCAGCTTGCGCCGGCCGGTGTCGGCGATCATGTTCTACGTGTCGCTGCTGGTGCTGGGCGTCATCGCCGCCTTCCGCCTGCCGCTCGAACAGTTCCCGGCGGTCACCGCGCCCTTCATCTACATCGAGATGCCTTACCCCGGCGCCACGCCGGAGGAAACCGAGCGCACCATCGTGCGACCGGCCGAGGAGGCGCTGGCGACCCTGTCGGGCGTCAAGAACATGTGGTCGAACGCGCGCGGCGACGGCGGCGGCATCTTCATCGAGTTCAGCGACTGGAGCCGCAACACCAACATCGCCGCCAGCGAGGCCCGCGACCGGATCGATTCGATCCGCAGCGAGCTGCCCGACGATTTCCAGCGCTACTTCGTCTTCAAATGGTCGACCACCGACGAGCCGGTGCTGCGCCTTCGTTTCGCCAGCGATCGCGACCTGCGCAACGAGTACGCGATGCTCGATCGGACATTCAAGCGCCGCTTGGAGCGCCTGCCCGGCGTCGCGCGCGTCGACATCATCGGCGTCGAGCCGCCGGAAGTGGAAATCGCGCTCGATCCGGTGCGCATCGGCGCCCACAACATCGCCATCAATGAGCTCGCCGCGAAGCTGCAGGGCGTGAATTTCTCGGTGTCCGCCGGCACCATCGACGACGGCGTGCGCCGGTTGCGCGTGCAGCCGGTGGGCGAAATCCGCGACCTCGATGAGCTGCGCAACCTCGTGATCAACGACAGCGGCTTGCGGCTCTCTGACGTCGCCGAGATCAAGCTCAAGCCGCAGCGCACCGATATCGGCCGGCGCCTTGACGGCCGGCCGGCGGTGGGCATCGACGTGATGCGTGAGGCCGACGCGAACCTCGTGGAGATGTCGCGCGCCGTGCTGGCGGAAATGCAGGAGATCGAGCGCTCGCCCGACCTCCAGGGCATCCAGCTGCTGGTCGCCGACGACCAGGCCGAGAGCGTCAAGGGCTCGCTGTCGGAACTGACCGAGGCCGGCGTCGTGGGCTGCCTGCTGTCGATCATCATCCTGTTCTACTTCCTGCGCCATTGGCCGAGCACGCTGATGGTCACGCTCGCGATCCCGATCTGTATCGTGATGACACTGGGCCTGATGTACTTCCTCGGCCTGACCCTCAACGTTCTGACGATGATGGGCCTGCTGTTGGGCCTGGGCATGCTGGTGGACAATGCCGTCGTGGTCGTCGAGAGCATCTACCAGTACCGAGAGAAGTACCCGAACGACCCCTTCCGCTGCGCCATCGAGGGCACCCGCAGCGTGCAGCTGGCGATCAGCGCCGGCACCTTGACCAGCATCATCGTTTTCGTGCCGAACATCTTCGGCCCGGTCAACCAGATCAGCATCTTCCTCGGCCAGGTCGCGGCGACGATCACGATTTCGCTGCTCGCCTCGTGGCTCGTGGCGGTGAGCCTGATCCCGATGATTTCGGCCCGCATCAAGGCACCGCCGGGCGCCACCGCGACCACGGGCTTCGTGCCCTGGCTGTCCCGCAACTACGCCCGGGGCCTGCGCTGGTCGCTCGAGCACCAGATCAAGTCGGTGATCGGCATCCTGCTGATCGTCGTCGTCAGCCTGGTGCCGGTCTTCGCGGGCTGGATGAAGGTCGACATGTTCAGCGAGGACGAAGGCCGCGAGATCGACATCTACTTCGACTGGCGCGGCTCGTACAGCCTCGAGGAAATGCTCGACGAGATGCTGAAAGTGGAGCGGGTTCTCGATGCGAACCGCGAGAAGTTCCAGATCGACCAGATCTACACGGTCTACTCGGAGCGTGGCTGGGGCGGCATCGACATCACGCTGCGCTCGGAAGGGGACCTAATCCCGACCGAGGAAATCCAGAAGATGGTGCGCGAGGTGCTGCCGAAGTCGGCGCTCGCCGAGATCGGCATCGAAGGCTCGGGTGGCCAGGGCGGTGGTGGTGGCGGTGGCGGGCAGAACGAGGGCATCCGCGTCTCGCTGAACGGCGATTCCAACGAGGAGCTTCAGGTCATCGCGGCCGACATCCTGCCGCTGCTCGCGCAGCGCCCAGAGCTGCGCGACGTCCGCATCGACACCGGCGATGAGACCAGCGAGGTCCAGGTGAGCGTCGACCGCGACCGCGCAGCCGCCTACGGCTTCTCGGCACGCGACGTGGCGCAGTACATCGGCATCGCGCTGCGCGGTTCGCCGCTGCGCGAGTTCCGTCGCGGCGGCGAGGAGGTCCCGGTGTGGGTGCGTTTCGCCGGCGCCGAACGCTTCAGCGTGGACCAGCTGTCGTCACTGCAGCTCACCCGCGCCGATGGAACCCGCGTGCCGCTGATGTCGATGGTCAACGTCCGCATCGAGCGCGGCGCGGGCCAGATCAACCGCGAGAATCGCCGCACCTCGCTGGCGCTGGCGGCGAACCTCGCCGAGGACAAGACGCCGGACGACGCGCGCAAGGCGATGACCGAGGTGCTGTCGAGGGTGACGTTCCCGCCGGGCTATGGATTCAGCTTCGGCGGCGACTTCCAGCGCGGCGACGACGCCGGACAGCAGATGGCCGTCAGCACGCTGATCGCGATCATCCTGATCTTCATGATCATGGCGGCACTGTTCGAATCGATGCTTTACCCGCTCGCGATCATGAGCAGCATCGTCTTCTCGGCCTTCGGCGTGTTCTGGTTCTTCGTCATCACGGGAACGACGTTCAACATCATGGCCGCGATCGGCATCCTGGTGCTGATGGGCGTGGTGGTGAACAACGGCATCGTCATGATCGAGCACATCAACAACCTCCGCCGCGCCGGCGTGGGGCGCGTCGACGCACTCGTCGAGGGCAGCAGGGAGCGCCTGCGGCCGATCCTGATGACGAGGGGCACGACCATCCTGGGCATGATTCCGCTGTGCTTCGCTGGCGCGCAGATCGGCGGTGACGGCCCCTCCTACTACCCGATGGCCCGCGCGATCGTCGGCGGGCTGGTGTTCTCGACGGTCGTGAGCCTCGTCTTCCTGCCGACCATCTACCTGCTGCTGGACGACCTTGGGAACTGGAGCAGTGCCGCGTTCCGTCGCGCCCGCGAGTGGGCCGGCGTGCGGCCGG
>JBOFQO010000424.1:0-16621 GCA_051660925.1 Silanimonas sp.
CGCGGCGATTCCAAACGTCGACGCACCACGCACCCGCCTCGCGCGCGCTCCAAGACCGCGGCGATACACGGCGAGCGGGTGGCGTCGCAGCCGGGGATCGCGGCGCGGCCGGGGTGGCGCGGACGGTTCGCGCTTCCGGCGAGGAGGAGCGAATAAGGAGCCCCGGCGCAAAGACCAGGCGATAGCCCGGAGGGCGGCGCATGGATGCGCCGCCGCTCGAGCGACACGGACGTCGCATTCGAGCGGGCCGCCGGGTTCCCATTCCAAAATGGTGACGGGGCGGGCCAGCGACTCCGCGCCGGGAGCGCGAATCGCCCATGCGTATTCGATGGCACCGCTAGAATCCGGCGCAGACCCACACCGTGAGCCCGCCATGCCCATCCGCCCCTTCCGCGACAAGACGCCCGTGCTCGGCGAACGCTGCTACGTCGACGAGGGCGCGCAGCTGATCGGCGACGTGGTGCTCGGCGACGACGCCTCGCTGTGGCCGGGCGTGGTCGTTCGCGGCGACGTCAACTTCATCCGCATCGGTGCGCGCACCAATGTGCAGGACGGCACGATTGTCCACGTCACGCACGAGGGCCCCTACACGAAGCCGGACGGCTTCCCGACGCTCATCGGCGCGGACGTCACCATCGGCCACGCGGCCTGCATCCACGCCTGCATCATCGAGGACGCCTGCCTGATCGGCATGAAGGCGCTGGTGCTCGACGGCGCGGTCGTGCGCCAGCACGGGTTCGTCGGCGCCGGGGCGGTGGTGCCGCCGGGCAAAGTGGTCGAGAGCGGCGAGCTGTGGCTCGGCAATCCGGCCAAGCCGGTGCGGCGCCTCTCCGACCGCGAGATCGAGCAGCTCTACTACTCGGCCAAGCACTACGTGCGGCTGAAGGACCAGTACCTGGGCTTACCGCCAGGCTAAGACGGGCGACGACCACCGCGGTGGCGCAGTCCGCGCCTCGTAATCAGCGCGGCTGGTTCAGTGCGATGCGATTGCCTTCGCTGTCGAGAATCTCGGCAACGAGACCGAACTCGCCCACATCCTTGACTTCATAGAGTACGCCGGCGCCGCGCGCCTTCGCGCGTTCGACAGTGGCGGCGATATCGGCCACGCGGAAATACACAATGACGCCCTGCGTGCTCGGCACGTAGACATCTCCCTTCGCCAACGCCCCCGTGGCGCCGGGCGCACCGTCCTCGAAGGCGAACAACGCCATGTCATAGCCATCGATGGTGCGACGTTCGAGCGTGACCTCGAACACGGCCTCGTAAAACGCGATCGCTCGCTCCATGTCGACCACGGGGATCTCGAAGTAGGCGACGAGATGGACTGCACTCGACATCGGTCGGGCCTCGGTGCGTTGGGCACCGAAGGAGACCATCAAGACCGTCAAAGCGGAGCAAAGCGCGTGGACCAACGATCGGGCAGCCGGTGTTCGACGTTCAAACGTGATACCGGACACGGCGGAACTCCATTGCGTGGGATTGCTTGGATTCTCCTTCGACCATACGCGGGGCGCTAGCGCGCCGGCATGGGACTAGAGAGTCAACAGCTGGCGGGCGGCGCGACCGCCGCCCGCCGTTCCTACCGTTACTGCACGCGGAAACTGACGTCGTCGAGGTAGACGTAGACGTCGAAGCTGGTCTGCGCGCGCTGGACGACGACCGAGTCGAGCGTGACGCTGGCCGCGGTGATCGTGCCGTTGCCGCCAGCCCAGGCCTCCCACTGCGCCTGGTCGTCGAGCTTCACCTCGACGAAGGTCCACGCGTTCGCCGGCAGCGCGCGCGGCACGCTGCGCTCGGTGCCGTCGCTGTCGTCGACCGCGAACGACACGTTGACGCCGCTGGCCGCGGTGAAGAACCACGCGCCCAGCCGCCCGCCGCCCTTCTGCATCGCGGTGTTCTGCGCAGGCGCGCCACCGTTCGACAGCAGGCGCACGAACCAGTCGGCGCTGCTCGCGGTGTTGTCCTTCAGGTAGAGCTGGTTGCTCCAGGTGCCGTTCTTCGCCTGCAGGTTGCTGCGGAACGACGTCGACGCGGTGGCGATGCCCACGGTGCTGCCCGACGAGGTCGGCGCGCTGTCGAAGCGGCCCTGCGTGCTCTCGAAGCTCTCCAGCACGCCCGTCGTCGTGCCGCCGCCACCACCGCCGCCGCCTTGCAGGCGCGAAACCAGGGTGGGCAGCCACGGCAGCAGCAGGCCCGGGCAGTCATTCGTCGTATGGCCTGGCCACTCCTTGTGGCCGCGGATGTTGTTGCGCGACTTCGGGATAGCGTAGCGGTCGACCACCCAGCGGCTGATGCTGGTCAGTGCATCCAGCTGTGACTGCCGTGGCGAGAAGTCGATGAAGGTGCCGACCACGCTCACGCCAACGTTGCCGGTGTTCCAGTCGCCCACGTGCGCGCCGGTCTGGTCGGGATTGCGGCCCTGGTAGACCTTGCCGTCGATGCCGACGGTGAAGTGGTAGCCGAAGTCGCACCAGCCGCGCGTGTCGATGTGGAAGGCCTGCATCTGCCGCATGCGCGCAGCCGGGCTCAGGCTGTCGTTGTTCGGCGTGGAGGTGTGGTGGACGGTGAGGTAGTTCGGGTTGTGCGCGCTGCCGCAACTGCCGGTGTTGCGCGCACCCCACTGCGCGCGCGAGATCACCCCGGGCGGCAGCGGTGCCGCGAAAGTCGATGCGTCGGCCTTGTGCTGCAGCAGGGTGAGCTGCGGCATCTCGCGAGCCAACGGCAGGTGCTCGGGGCGACGCTCGAGCAGCGGCTCAACCTGGCTGAAGCTCAAGGCGGCGCCGTTTCGGCGCAGGCGCACGCGACGCATCGGCTGGTCGAACTGCGCGCGCGCAACGTGGGCCTTCCCCTCGGACCACGTCACTTCCACGCGAGCCGGCCGCGACCAGCGGCCGTGGTAGTCCCGCCCCTGCCAGGTCAGCCGCTCGACGTCCTCGCCGTCGACCAGCAGGCCGACGCCCCACATCGGCTCGCCGCCGGCGGCTTCGACCCAACCACCGTCTTCGAAGAAGGCATCAACGCCGGCGCCGACCATCGAGATCTCATTGGTCTCGACGTGCCAAGGCGTTTCCGGCGCGATGGCGAAGGCCGGCAGCGCCTGCGGCGCGGGCCGCGGCAGTCCGGCGAGTCGCGGCGCAAAGGTCGGTTCGATGGGCTCGACGGCACGCGGTGCCGCCAGCACGAGGGCCGGCAGCAGGACGACGGCCAGGGCGGCGAGCGGCCGGGCGGCCACACGTCCGCGGGGGGCGGGCCCCGGGTTCAGACGGTTCATTCGGTTCTCCCCTGTGGACCGGGCGGATGCCTCGGCCGCACGACCGTGACCGTCGATGGGAAAGCCTGCAAACCGCGACTTTCGTCACAAAATTCAAGGCTGAGAACACGTGCCGATCTGCGACGAAACGGCCTCGAACAGCATGGAATTTTATCTTCTGAGTTTCACTGACTATCGAATAATCAATGAAATACAGCAGAAAACTGCGCAAAACTCACCGAACAGCGCTGACAAAGGCGTCAGCGAACGGCCATCGTCCACACCGTCCGCATCACTCCGCAGTCCGCAGCGTCACGTGCTGCGCCCGCAGCTCGGCGTAGACAGGATCGGTGTCGGGCGACTGCCCGTGCCACAGCCGGAAAGCCTCGGCGGCCTGCTCGACCAGCATGCCGAGGCCGTCGAGCACGACGTCGCAGTGCTGCGAGCGCGCCCAGCTCATGAACGCGATCGCCGCCTCGCCGTAGCTCAGGTCGACAGCCAGCGTGCGCGCGGTCGCGAGCGAGGACGGCAGCGCCATCGCATTCGCGCTGCGCCCTGCCGAGGTCGCGTTGACGATCATGTCGAAGACGCCGAGGTTCGCCAGGTCGTCCCAGTAGCGCGTGTGCACGCGAGCGGGCTCGCCGAGGCGATCGCTCAGCGCGTCGGCGCGCTCGGCGCTGCGGTTGACGATCCACAGCGTGTCGATGCCGGCATCGAGCAACGCGGGAGCGACGCCGTGCGCAGCGCCGCCCGCACCGAGCAGCAGCACTTTGCGGGCACGCAGGTCGATGCGATGCCGCTCGGTGAGGTCGTGCACCAGCCCGGCGCCGTCGGTGTTGTCGCCGTGCCAGCCGCTGCTGCCATGGATCAGGGTATTCACCGCGCCGCAGCGGCGGGCGCGCTCCGACAACGTGGCGCACAGCGCTCGCGCCGCTTCCTTGTGCGGCAGGGTGACGTTGAGCCCGGCGCCGCCGCTGTTTGCAAAGGCTGCCACGGCCGCGTCGAACCCGTCGGGCGCGACATCGATCAGGCCGTAATCGAGCGCGATGCCGCACTGCGCGCCGAAGGCCGCGTGGATGCGCGGCGACAGCGAGTGCGCGACGGGGTGTCCGATCAGGGCATAGCGTCCACTCATGGCGCGTTTCCTCGGAAGGGCAAAGGTCGATGCATCGATAGGCGGGTTCAGCCTGCGCGCAACCAGCGCGCGGCGTCTAGCGCGAAATAGGTCAGGATGGCGTCGGCGCCGGCGCGCTTGATCGACAGCAGCGCCTCAAGCGCGCAGGCGCGCTCGTCGAGCCAGCCGTTCTGCGCCGCGGCCTTCAGCATCGCGTACTCGCCGCTCACCTGGTACACGAAGGTCGGCGCGCCATACGCGTCCTTCACCCGGCGAACGATGTCGAGGTAGGGCAGGCCGGGCTTCACCATCACCATGTCTGCCCCTTCATCGAGGTCGAGGCCGACTTCGCGGATCGCCTCGTCGCTGTTGGCCGGGTCCATCTGGTAGGTGAACTTGTTGCCCTTGCCGAGATTGCCGGCGCTGCCCACCGCGTCGCGGAACGGGCCGTAGAAGCTGCTGGCGTACTTCGCCGAGTAGGCGAGGATGCGTGTGTGCACGAAGCCGGCGGCTTCCAGCGCGTCGCGGATGGCGCCGATACGACCATCCATCATGTCGCTGGGGGCCACAACGTCCGCACCCGCTTCGGCGTGGCTCAGCGCCTGCTTCACGAGGGCCTCGACGGTGGCGTCATTGACGACGTAGCCCGTGCCGTCGATCAGGCCATCCTGGCCGTGCGTGGTGAACGGGTCGAGCGCGATGTCGGTGATGACGCCAAGTTGCGGGAATGCGGCCTTCAGCGCCCGCACCGCGCGCTGCGCAAGGCCCTTCGGGTTCCAGGCTTCGGCGGCGTCGAGGCTCTTGGCTTCTGGAGGCGTCACCGGGAACAGCGCTAGCGCCGGGATGCCGAGCGCAACGGCGTCTGCAGCCAGCACCAACAGCTCATCGATCGACACGCGTTCGACGCCGGGCATCGACGCGATGGCCTCGCGGCCTGGCCGCTCGTGCACGAACACCGGCAGGATCAGGTCGTCGGTCGTCAGGCCGGTTTCACGGACAAGGCGGCGCGAAAAGTCATCACGACGCAAGCGGCGCGGGCGTTGGCGAAGGGAGGTCATTCGAGGATGCCGGCGGCGAGTTCGGGAAGAGTGTGAATGTTACGCCGCCCGGACCGTCGGCCATCGCAAGACGGTCGTCGCGTTTCGTCCAGGCACGCGGGCTTACACTCGGCTGGATGACCACGCCCCCCTCCCCTCGCAGGATCGCGCCGGGAACCCCTCCGGAGGACCCGCCCCTCACGCCGGAGCTGAACGCGCGGCTGGCGGACGCGGAACGCGAGGTCGCGCGCCTGCAGGCCGAGCTCGACCGACGCGAGTACACCATGCGCTTACAGGAAGCGCTGTTCGCCATCTCCGACGTCGCGAGCTCCTCGAAGCCGACGGCCGAGGTGCTGGCCGCCCTGCATCGCATCGTCGGCACGCTGATGTATGCCGAGAATTTGTTCATCGCCCTGTGGGACTCCGGGCGACGGACCCTGCGCTTCGTGTACTTCGCCGACAGCGAGGACCCGGAAGGCCTCGACCCGGACGTCGAAGTCGCCGAGGCCGAGCTGCGCGGCAGCCTGACCCTGCAGGTGATCCAGCGCCAGCGCGCGCTGCGCGGCCCCTCGGAGGTGCTGGCCGCGAGTCTCGGCATCCAGGAGGACTCGCAAGGCCCGGAAAGCAACGACTGGCTCGGCGTGCCGATGAGCAGCGACGGCGTCGCGGTCGGCGCGGTGGTCGTGCAGAGCTATCGCCCCGAGCACACCTACAGCGCCGAGGACGAGCAGCTGCTGACCTACGTCGCCGAGCACATCGCCGGTGCGCTGGCGCGCCGGCAGTCGACGCTGGAGCTCGAACGTCGCGTGCAGCAGCGCACCGAGGCGCTGCAGGCCGAGATCGTGGAGCGCGAGCGCGCGGAACGCCTGCAGTCAGTGCTGTATCGCATCACGGCGCTGGCCAGCCGCCACGAGTCGGACGACGACGCACGCTTCTACGCCGACGTGCATGCCATCGTCGGCGAACTGATCGATGCGCGGAACTTCTACATCGCGCTGTGGGACGAAGCGAACGACGAGATCACCTTCCCGTACTCGGCGGACGAGCGAAACCCCGTGCGTGAGCCGCGCCGCACCGGCCAGGGCCTCACCGAGTACGTGATTCACCGCGGCGAGCCGCTGCTGGCGACCGATGCGGTCGCGCGTGGCCTGCAGGCCGCTGGCGTCATCGCCCGCAGCGGCGACCCGGCGATGTGGTGGCTGGGCGTGCCGATGAAGGTCGACGACCAGCCGGTCGGCGTGATCGCCGTGCAGAGCTACCGCACCGACGTGCGGTACACCAATCGCGATCTTGAGCTGCTGAGCTTTGTCGGCACGCACATCGCCGCCGCGATTGGGCGCCGGCGCGCGGGCGCGGCGCTGCGCCAGGCCTACCTCGACCTGGAGCACCGCGTCTCGGAGCGCACACGCGAGCTCGGCCTTGCCAACGAAACGCTGCGCCAGCAGATCAACGCGCGCGAAGGCGTCGAACGCCAACTCAAGCACCAAGCGCTGCACGACAGCCTCACTGACCTGCCCAATCGGCAATACCTGCTGGACCGCCTCGTGGCCTCGATGACGCAGCACAAAGCGCAGCCGGACCGGCTGTTCTCCGTGCTGTTTCTCGATCTTGATCGCTTCAAGGTCATCAACGATTCCGAAGGCCACCTCGTCGGCGACGCGCTGCTGCGCGAGGCCGCAAAGCGCATCGGCGAATGCGTGCGCCACCCCGACGTGCTGGCACGGCTCGGCGGCGACGAGTTCGCCGTACTGCTGGAGCGCATCCGCAGCGTCGAGGACGCCATCCAGGTCGCCGAGCGCATCATGCAGGTGCTCGACCGGCCGTTCCTGATCGAAGGCCGCGAGCTGCACAGCTCGGCCAGCGTCGGCATCGCCGTGGCGCAGCCCCACTACGCCTCGGCGGAGGAGATCCTGCGCGACGCCGACGCGGCGATGTATCGCGCCAAGGCCAACGGCCGCAAGCGC
The DNA here is from genome assembly GCA_051660925.1 of Silanimonas sp. Lineage (GTDB taxonomy): Bacteria > Pseudomonadota > Gammaproteobacteria > Xanthomonadales > Xanthomonadaceae > Silanimonas. The sequence goes on from JBOFQO010000424.1 coordinate 7,366, forward strand.
TACGCGCTGTTCGACGAGGATCTGCGCCACCTCGCGCAGCAACGGCTCGAACTTGAGCGCGAGATGCGCCGCGCCATGGTGCAGAACGAATTCGAACCGTTCTACCAGCCGATCGTCAGCATCGCCAACGGCGCCGTGCTCGGCTACGAGGCGCTGCTGCGCTGGCACCGACCGGACGGCACGCTGCGCGCCCCCGGCACCTTCCTCGGCCTCGCGGAAGAAACGGGAATGATCGAGGAGATCGACTGGCGCATGTACGCCGGTGCACTCGGCGACCTGATGCGACTGACGCCGAGTCACGCTTATGTTTCCGTGAACCTGTCGCCACGGCACCTGCTGGCACCGGACTTCGCGACCCGCTTCCTGGCCCTCGTGCGCGACCAGCGCGCGCAGCCCTCGCGCGTCTGCGTGGAAGTGACGGAGGGTGCGCTGATCGACCGCAAGGACCTCGCCCGCGCCGCGCTCGAGACCCTGCACCGTGCCGGCGTGCGCATCATGCTCGACGACTTCGGCACCGGGTACTCCGCCCTGTCCTACCTGCAGCATTTCCCACTGCACGGGCTGAAGATCGACCGCAGCTTCGCCAGCGCCCTCGACGGCGGTGGCGAGGCCCGCAGCGGCTCGCGACCGATCATCCGCGCGATCGTTGCGATGGCGGCGTCGCTGGAACTCGAGGTGGTGAGCGAAGGCATCGAGACGGAGGAACAACGCAAGGCGCTGTGGACGCTGGGGATCCGCCAGGGCCAGGGCTACCACTTCGGACGCCCGGCGCCGCTGCAGCACTGGATCGATCTGGGGGCGCAGCCGGCGGCCGTGTAAGGCGCCGGCACTGGAGACCTGCCCAATAGGGGCGGCCTGCCCTCAGCCCCGTCGCACCTCCACCAGATGACGCTCGCCCTCCAGCTCCGGCACGTGCAGCCGATGCACCGGACCGCCGACCCAGCCCGTGGGCAGCTCGGCGATCTCGTCGGCGGGGTGCACACCCTTCATCGCCAGCAGCCGGCCGTTCGGGGCGACGAGGTGCCCACCGACATCGATGATGCCGGCGAGCCGATCGAGGGCGCGGGCGGTGATGGCCTCGAAGGCACCGGCTTCGTCAACGGCTTCGGCGCGAGATTCGAGCACCCGCACACGCGGGGCGAGGCCGAGCTGGCGCACGCACTCGCGGAGGAAGCGCGCCTTCTTGCCGTTGCTCTCCACCAGCGCGACAGCGAGGCCGGGCGCGGCCAGGGCGAGCGGAATGCCGGGCAGGCCGGGGCCGGTGCCGAGGTCAGCCAGCGTGGCGAGCCCGCGCACGTGCGGCGCCATCGCCAGGGAATCGAACAGGTGCTTGACCAGCATCTCGCGCGGCTCGCGGATGGCGGTGAGGTTGTAGGTCGCGTTCCAGCGCAGCAGCAGGGCGAGATAGGCCAACAGGGCGCCGGCCAAGGTGCCGTCGTCGCCGGGCACGGCAGCGGCGCGCGCCACCGGCGCCGTGGGGTCAAGGCCGAGGGCGGCCAAGCCGCGCTCCAGCGTGGGGCGAAGGCCGTGCACGTCGAAGGCGGTCGTCGGTGCGGAAGTCATGCCGGCATTCTCGCCGATCGCCGGACGTCGTCGCAGGCCGCGGCCGCGAATCCCTGGCCAGTACCGACGTCAACTGACGTCAGTGCGGCCCAGGGCGCGACCGAGCTCACACTCCGCGACCCGGTACTGCGGCACCTTCGGGCTCCCCCCGAGCGGCGAGCGCAACCCTATGGCCGAAGTCCTGCTTACCGGTGCCACCGGATTCGTCGGCCAGCATCTGCTGCGCGAGCTGATCTCGGCCGGCCACACGGTGCGCGGGATTTCGCGCTCGGAGTCCGGCGATGTGGCGATCCGCGCGCTTGGCGGCGAGCCGGTGCGGGCCACGCTCGGCGAGGACAGCCCGGGCGAGTGGGCCTTGCTGCAGGCCGCGGTCGAGGGCTGCGACGCGATCTTCCACACCGCCGCCGACACCACGCAGTGGCGGCCGCACAACCCGATCCAGACGAAAACCAACGTGCGCGGGGCCGAGCTGCTGCTGCGCGCCGCCGAGGCCGGCGGCGTGCGGCGCTTCCTGCACACCAGCTCGGTGTCGGCGTACTCGCACCTGGTGCACGGCGTGCTGCGCGAAACGACGCCGCAGCGCGGCGGCGAAAGCTGGGTGAACTACGAGCGCACGAAGTTCCTCGCCGAAACCGCGGTGCGCGGGTCGAAGGTGCCGTGGGTCATCTTCCAGCCGTCGCACATCCTCGGCCCCGGCGACACCCGGAACTGGGCGCGTCTGATCCTGTTGGTCGATCAGGGCAAGCTGCCCGGCGCGCCGCCCGGTTCCGGCGCCTTCGCCGACGTGCGCCAGATCGCCCGCGCGCAGGTGCGGGCCTTCGACGAGGGCATCGAGGGCGAGACCTTCCTGCTCGGCGGCGCGCACTCGCGCTTCGTCGCGCTGATCGGGATGATCGGCGAGCGCCTTGGACGGCCGGTGCCGAAGCGCGCGACGCCGGCCTGGATGCTGAAGAGCGTGGCCTTCGCCAGCGATGCCCTCTCGCGCGTCACGCGGAAGATGCCGGACATCACCCCGGAGGCCGCGGTCTTCCCCTGCCACGACCTCGAGGTCGACTCGTCGAAGGCCATCGCCCGGCTCGGCTACCGGGAAACCCCGCTGCCTGAGCTGCTTGACGCCACCATCGCCAGCCTGCGCGCGGCCGGGCTGCTGCGGCCGGGGCCCGCCGGACGCGGCTGAGAGGGCGCGGCCGCGGGCGAGCCGTCGCTCCGGAGCGCTGTGGCATCATCGGCGGCCTTGCCGGCGTGACCGCCGGCCGCACGGAACCCGCGTCCCGAATGGCCCGCATCCTCGCAATCGCCAACCAGAAAGGCGGCGTCGGCAAGACCACGACGGCCGTCAACTTGGCCGCCGCCCTCGCCACCACGCCGCGCCGCGTGCTCCTGGTCGACCTCGACCCACAGGGCAACGCCACGATGGCCTCCGGCGTCGACAAGCGCGAGCTCGAGGCCTCGACCTGCGAGGTGCTGTTCGGCGAAGCCACCGCCGAAGCCGCCATCGTCACCACGACCGAGGGCTACGACCTGCTGCCGACGAACATCGACCTGACGGCCGCCGAGATCCGGCTGATGGACGAGCCGCAGCGCGAGCAGCGGCTGAAGAACGCGCTCGACACCCTGCGCGGCCGCTACGACTACGTGCTGATCGACTGCCCGCCCTCGCTGTCCCTGCTCACCCTGAACGCGCTGGCCGCGGCCGATGGCGTCATCGTGCCGATGCAGTGCGAGTACTTCGCGCTCGAAGGGCTCTCGGCCCTGGTCAACACCATCGAGGCGCTGAAGCAGAAGCTGAACCCGCGGCTCGAGATCGCCGGCATCGTCCGCACCATGTACGACGTGCGCAACAACCTCGCCAGCGCGGTATCGAACGAGCTCACCGAGCACTTCGGCGACAAGGTGTTCCGCTCGATCGTGCCGCGCAACGTGCGGCTGGCCGAAGCACCCAGCCACGGCAAGAGCATCATCGGCTATGACCGCGCCTCGCGTGGCGGCATCGCCTACCTCGGCCTCGCTGGTGAGATCGTCCGCAACGAGAAGAAGCTGGCCAAGGAGGCCGCGCGATGAGCACCAAAGCACGCGGCCTCGGCCGCGGCCTCGACGCCCTGCTGGGCACCGGCAACAAGGGCGCCAAGGCCGACGAGCCGGCGCCGGGCGATGTGCTGCGCACGCTGCCGCTGACGCAGCTGCAGGCCGGCAAGTACCAGCCTCGCCAGCACTTCGATGGCCCCGCACTGGACGAGCTCGCCGAGTCGATCAAGGCCCAGGGCGTGATCCAGCCGATCCTGGTGCGCTCGATCGGCAAGGACCGCTACGAGATCATCGCCGGCGAACGCCGCTGGCGCGCCGCCGAGCGCGCCGGCCTCGCCGAGGTACCGGTGGTGCTGCGCAAGGTCGACGATCGCGCCGTCATCGCGATGGCGCTCATCGAGAACATCCAGCGCGAGGATCTGAACCCGCTTGAGGAAGCGCAGGCCCTCGCCCGCCTGATCGACGAGTTCGCGCTGACGCACCAGCAGGCCGCCGAGGCCGTGGGCCGCTCGCGCGCCGCGGTGTCGAACCTGTTGCGCCTGCTGGAGCTGCCGGAAGCCATCCGCGCGCTGGTCGACGCCCGCCAGCTGGAGATGGGCCACGCCCGCGCGCTGCTGACGTTGGCGCCGCAAGCCGCCGTCGCGCTCGCGCAACAGGCCGCCGAGGAAGGCTGGAGCGTGCGCGAGGTCGAACGCCGCGCCCACGAGCTCGCCGCCGGCAAGCTGCCGCAGGCCAAGCCGGCGAAGCCGTCGGTGAAGCGCGATGCCGACGTCGCCCAGCTTGAGCGCGAGCTCGGCGAGCTGCTGGGCACGAAGGTGGAAGTGAAGTCCGGCCGCGGCGGCAAGGGCCAACTGGTGCTGCACTTCCACGGCCACGAGACCCTGGACGGCCTGCTTGAACGGCTGCGGGGCCGCTCGCACTGACGCGGTATCGCGCTGCGACAGGCAGGGCTTCCCGGTGGCAACGACACGACCCGCCGCGCGACCTGAACACGCCGGCCGGCTGACTTGTCCACAGCCCCCGACTCAGGCATCATGCGCGGCTCCCTGCGTCCGCCTGTCGGCCGCAAGGGGATGCACCGTCCCGCCGAAGCGGGACTTTCCGCCCCAAAGCCCTTCGCGGGCCCGGCCTTGAAGGCCGCGGGGCGGGCCGAAGCCACCCAGGCAATGGGCGGCACCCACGCAGCACCCAGGAGGGCCACATGGGCCGCAAGTGTCAGCTGACCGGCAAGAGCGTGATGTCGGGCAACAATGTTTCGCACGCGAACAACAAGACCCGCCGGACGTTTTCGGCGAACATCCACGAGCGTCGCTTCTGGGTTGCCAGCGAGAACCGCTGGGTCAAGCTCAAGATCTCGGCGAACGCCCTGCGCACGATCGACAAGAACGGCATCGACGCCGTCCTCGCCGAGCTCCGTGCCTCCGGCGTCAAGGTTTAAGGGAGAACGACCATGGCTTCGAAGCGCGACAAGATCCGTCTGGTGTCGACGGCCGGTACCGGCCACTTCTACACCACCGACAAGAACAAGAAGACGATGACCGGCAAGTTCGAGATCAAGAAGTACGATCCGACGATCCGCAAGCACGTCGCCTACAAGGAAGCGAAGATCAAGTAAGCGCAAGCTGCTCGATCCGCTCCACGAAGAACCCGCCGAGAGGCGGGTTTTTTGTTGCCCGTGCCCCGAAATCACCCGACTGGCGACGCATGGCCTGCCGCGAGGTAGCCGTTCACTGCACCGACGATGCGCGCGCGAACCAGCGGTACCGGAGTGTCGACGGCATCGACGAGCACCTGGACCAGCCGGACCAGATCAGCGGCAACGCTGGCGTCCACATTGGAGGGCAGTCGCGCAGCGACCGCAGCAACGATGCGTCCGCGCTGGGCCAGAAGCAGCGGGTGATCGGCAAGGCGCGCTTCGTGCCGGTCGAGTTCGCAAGCGAACGCCGGGCGAGCGAACTGGTGGTCGAGTGCCACGTCGACCAGCGCCTCCACGGCACCGTCGCTGCCCGGCGGGATGGCCTCAATCCGCGCAACCAGATCGTCGGTGTCGCGGGCCATCAGGGCGGCAAGCAGCGCGTCCTTGTTCGGGAAGTACTGATACAGCGAACCGACGCTGACGCCGGCGAGCTCGGCGACGCGGTTCGTGGTCAGCGCGGCGAGCCCGTCGCGCTCAAGAATGCGAGTTGCCGCTTCCACCATGGCGTCGACGGTGAAGCGGGATCGCGGCTGGCGCGGCTGTTTGCGGGCTTCGAGCGAGGGCTGCGGCGGCTTGGGCATGTCACGGAATGCGAGTGGTCGAACGCAGCGCACCGGGTGGATCGTGAGCACTCCCGGAACGGAGACCCATCATGCGCTTCTCGACCTTCTACACCGAGGTGTTCCTGCCCGAGCACCGCCATCCCATGAACGTTGCACTGCATGGCTTGGGCACCGCGCTCGGCTTGGTGCTGCTGGTCTTCGCCGCGTGGCGCGGGCCATGGTGGATCGCGGTGTTCTTCCCAGCGGTGCACGCCATGCCCGGGCTGGTTGGGCATCGTCTGTTCGAGCGGAACGCCGACCTCGGCGACGTGCGGATCACGCGCGTCGACCATCCGCTGTGGTGGTTCATCGTTGCCAACCACCGGATGGCGTGGGAGGGGCTCATCGCGCGGGGCAGGCGCTGACCGGCGCGTGGTCGATGCTCTCGCGGGTGATCCAGCAGTCGCCTAGCACCGAGCAGTAGCAGGCGCGCACCTCAAAGCGCGAGGCGTCGGAGAACCCCTCGCGGGCGCGGGCGTCCTCGGCATCACCGGTGTTCCACGGGATCGAGAACACCTCGACGCGCTCGCCGGGAGCGAGCACGCCATCCTCGACGTCGGTCGCGCGGATGCGGCTCCAGTCAAACGGATGGCCCTCGCCAAAGAGGCCGTTGAGCACGCCGGTCCAGCCGTCGACCCGTTTGCCGTCGAGCCGCACCTCGACGTGACGGACCAACGCCGGGCCCATGCCCTTGTTCTGGACCACGAAAGTGAATGCCTCGCTCGAGTACGACGTGGCCAGGGCAAGGTGCGGCCACGCCGCCGCGCGCTCCTGGCTGCGCTGAACGGTGAACTGCAGCATCGAACTGAGCATCGCCAGCGCGCTGACGGCCAATGCGCCGATGGCGATCCAGAATTCCGGGTCGCGGGGGCGCTTGGTGACGGGCACCGCGACGGGACCAGGAAGCGGCGTGACGGGGTCGGAGGCGGCGTCACTCATGCGGCAGGTCCTGGCGCGAATGGGCGGCAGTATGCTTCAGGGGCTCAGCTCCAGCTGCCGTGGCGCACTGGCGCCTGGCCCGTGATGCGGCTGGCCACACCGGACACCAGGACACGGTTCCTCCCGGCGCGCTTCGCTTCATACAAGGCCTCGTCGGCGCGCTGCAGCGCGGCTTCCGGCGCCTCGGAGCCCTGCCACCAGCCCGCCGCGCCGACGCTGATGGTGACTTCGCCGGGCGCCAGACCGGTGCCGCCGGCGGCCACGGCGCTGCGCAGCGCTTCGGCCAGCAGGCCCAGCTCGGCGGCGCTGCGGCCGCGCGCGATCACCGCAAACTCCTCGCCGCCGTAGCGGTACAGCGTGGCGCGGCCGGCAACCGACTCGCCCTGCAACGCACGCACCAGCGTGTCGGCGACCGCCACCAGTACACGATCGCCTTCGAGGTGGCCACGCTGATCGTTGATGGCCTTGAAGTGGTCGACGTCGGCGAGCAACACGCCGAGGGCAACGGCTTCGCCGCGCGGGGTCGCCAGGCGCGCCAGCGCTTCGTTGAAGCTGCGTCGGTTGAAACAACCGGTCAGCCCGTCGCGATTGCCGAGCTCGCGCAGCTGGCGGCTGGCGCGCTCCTCAAGCAGCGCGTACGTCGTCACGAAGCAGATCATCAGGCCGTACACGCTAGCGAAGCGCACCACTTCGATCACCGCGACCTGAGTGGCGGTGACGCCGATGACGAAGGCGCCGTAGGCCAGCATCGCGGCCAGCGCTGACCAGGGCCGCAGCAGGAAGACCACGACCGGCGGGAACAGGTAACCCCAGTAGTACAGCGGGCGGCCGTGCCACCAGCCGAAGACGACCGCAAACACCGTCAGCGCCAGGATGGTGCCGAAGAACAGCGTGCTGCCGACGCGCCGTGGCAGCACCATCAGGGCCGCGAAACTCAGGGCGTTGAGCCCGAACACGATCCACGCCAGCAAGGCGGTGTCGGGCAGACCCATCCGCGTGTTGACGACGCCGAGCGTCACCATCAGGGTCGACATCAGGGCGACCAGCACGATCGCGACGCGCCAGCGCAGGATCTCGCGCATTTCCGCGTAGCTGGAACGTACTGCCGGCATCCGGGTCCTCCTCCCGATGCCCCAGACTAGCCCAGGCCCGCGGGGGGAAGGGCGTCAATCTGAGCAAACCCGCGATCACCGTCGCACACTGTCGTGACACCCCTGCCGACAGGCCACGCCGTGACCGCCACCGACGACCGCCCCGCCGCCGAGCGCATCGCCGTTCCCGCTGATTTCGCCGCTCGCGCGCACTACGACGCCGAACGCCTGGCCGCCGCCCGCGCCGCGTTCACCGCTGACCCCGACGGCTGGTGGCGCGCGCTCGCCGAGCGCCTCGACTGGCAGCGCGCACCGACGCAGATGAAGGACGTCAGCTTTGCCGTCGACGACTTCCGGATCCGCTGGTACGCCGACGGTGAGCTCAACGTCGCAGCAAACTGCCTCGATCGCCACCTCGCGACGCGCGGCGGGCAGACCGCGATCCTCTGGGAGCCGGACGACCCGAACGAGGCCGCACAGCGCATCAGCTACGCCGAGCTGCACGCCCGCGTCTGCCGGATGGCGCACGCGCTGACCCATCTCGGCGTCCGCCGCGGCGATCGCGTCACCCTCTACCTGCCGATGATCCCCGACGCCGCCGTCGCGATGCTGGCCTGCGCGCGCATCGGCGCCATCCACTCCGTCGTGTTCGCCGGCTTCGCGCCACAGGCCGTCGCCGACCGCATCGCCGACTGCCGCAGCACGCTCGTCATTACCGCGGACGAAGGGCGTCGCGGCGGCAAGCGCATTCCGTTGAAAGCGATGGTCGACGAAGCCCTGCGCCTGCCCGGCACCACCAGCGTTGAGACCGTGCTTGTCGTCCGCCACACCGGCGCGGCGGTGCCGATGCAGATGCCGCGCGACCGTTGGATGGACGCGATGCTCGACGCCCAGCCGACCACGCACGCGGCCGAGGCGATGAATGCCGAGGACCCGCTGTTCATCCTCTACACCTCCGGGTCCACCGGAAAGCCGAAAGGCGTGCTGCACACGAGTGGCGGCTACCTCGCCTGGGCAAGCTGGACCTTCCACGCCGTGTTCGACCATCGCGACAGCGACATCTACTTCTGCACCGCCGACGTCGGCTGGGTGACTGGGCACAGCTACCTCCTCTACGGCCCGCTGGCGAACGGCGCGACGAGCGTGATGTTCGAAGGCGTGCCGACCTGGCCCGACAGCGGCCGGCTCTGGGACATCGTCGACCGCCACGGCGTCACCATCCTCTACACCGCGCCGACGGCGATTCGCGCGCTGATGCGCGACGGCGACGCGCCCGTCCGCAAGCGCTCGCGAAAATCGCTGCGCCTGCTCGGCACCGTCGGGGAGCCAATCAACCCGGA
>JBOFQO010000425.1:0-20398 GCA_051660925.1 Silanimonas sp.
AGCTCTGCACGCCGAAGCTCAGCCGGTTCACGCCGGCGGCGCGGTAGCCCTCGAAGCGGTCGAACTCGGCCGTGCCCGGATTGCACTCCAGCGTCACTTCAGCGCCAGGCGCGAAGCGCAGTCGCGCGCTGCACGCCGAGAGGATCTCGTTGATCGCCGCGGCAGGGAACAGGCTCGGCGTGCCGCCGCCGAAGAACACGCTGTGCACCGTGCGGCCCCAGACGTTCGGCAGGTCGAATTCGAGATCGCGCACCAGCGCGGCGACGTATTCGGCCACCGGCAGCTCGGCGGGCCTCTGGTGCGAGTTGAAGTCGCAGTACGGGCACTTCCGCACGCACCACGGGATGTGGATGTAGAGCGCCAGCGGGCCGGGGACGAGCGCGGGCGGCGCGTCGTGCGCGCAGCCGGGAGCGCAGTGGGCACCGTGGGTCGCGTCGCTGCCGTGGTGGGGATCGCTGCCGTGCGCAGGCATGGCTCAGCCCGCCGCCGCGCCGCGCGCGATCCAGTCCGCCAGCCGACCCTTGAGCACCGCCAGCGCGCGGCCGCGATGGCTGATCGGATTCTTCATCTCGAACGGCATCTCGCCGGCGCCGAGGTTCGTCATTGGATCGAAGAACACCGGGTCGTAGCCGAAGCCGCCGTCGCCGCGCGGCGCGTCGAGAATGAACCCGGGCCATTCGCCCTCGGCGATCAGCGGCTGCGGGTCTTCGGCGTGGCGCAGCAGCACCAGACAGCAGTAGAAACGCGCCGTGCGACGTTCCGTGGGCACATCGCGCAGTTCGCCGAGCAGCTTGGCAATGTTGCCGACCGCGTCGCCATGCACGCCGGCGTAGTGCGCGCTGATGAGCCCGGGCGCACCGCCCAGCGCATCGACAATCAGGCCCGAATCATCGGCCAGCGCTGGCAGGCCGGAGAGGCGCGATGCATTCCTCGCCTTGATCAGCGCATTCTCGACGAAGCTGTGGCCGTCCTCGACGGCGTCGGCGATGCCGAGCGCGCCTTGCGCGACGAGGTCCAGCCCGCTGCCGGCCAGCAGCTCGCCGAGCTCCGCGAGCTTCCCCGGGTTGCCGCTGGCGAGGACGACCTTCATGCGCGGGGTTCGAGGCCCGCCGGCCGGCTCGCGACGGGTTCGATCAGGTCCCAGCGGTTGCCGTAGCGGTCGATGAAGACGACGACCTTGCCGTAGGGCTCGTCGCGCGGGGTTTCCGCGAAGCGCACGCCGCGCGCGCTCATGGCCGCATGGTCGCGGTCGAAGTCGTCGGTGTGCAGGAAGAAGCCCACCCGGCCGCCGGTCTGGTCGCCGATGCGCGAGCGCTGAGCTTCCGTCGCGGCCTTGGCCAGCAGCACGCGGCACTGCGAGGCGGGCGAGGGCGACACTTCCACCCAGCGCTTGCCGCCGCCTTGGTCTTCGTCGCAGACCAGCGTGAAGCCGAGGTCCTCGACGTAGTGGCGGATCGCCGCGTCGTAGTCGTCGACGACGAGGGCGAACAGGGCGAGGTGGCGGGTGGCGGCCATGCGCGGGGCGAGGTCGTTCGTCGCGTCGCTCAAGTGGCCAGCGCCGCGCGCTGCGCGGCCACCAGTTCGGCGATGCCCTTTTCGGCCAGCACCAGCATCGCGTCCATCTCGCTGCGGCGGAAGGCGTGGCCCTCGGCCGTGCCCTGCACCTCAATGAAGCCGCCGCCGTCATTCATCACGACGTTCATGTCGGTGTCGCAGTCGCTGTCCTCGGCGTAGTCGAGGTCGAGCACCGGCACGCCGCGGTAGATGCCCACCGACACCGCGGCGATGGCACCAAGAATGGGCGGGCGGGCGGTCTTCAGCGTCGACACCGCGTCCATCAGGGCCACGTAGGCGCCGGTGATCGCCGCGGTGCGCGTGCCGCCGTCGGCCTGCAGCACGTCGCAGTCGAGCGTGATGGTGCGTTCGCCAAGCGCCGCACGATCCACGCAGGCGCGCAGGCTGCGGCCGATCAGGCGCTGGATCTCCAGCGTGCGGCCGCCCTGCTTGCCCTGTGCAGCCTCGCGGCCCATGCGCGAATTCGTCGAGCGCGGCAGCATCCCGTACTCGGCCGTGATCCAGCCTTCACCCTTGCCGCGCAGGAAGCCCGGCACGCGCTCCTCGACGCTGGCGGTGCACAGCACGCGGGTGTCGCCGAAGCTGACCAGCACCGAGCCCTCGGCGTGCTTGGTGAAGCGGCGCTCGATGCGCACCTCGCGGAGCTGGTCGGGTTGGCGGCCACTCGGGCGGGAGAAAGACGTCATGGCGGCAGCCGGTGGTGGCGAAAGGGCGCGGAGTTTACCATCCGCGTCCCTGCCGCCCGTCGCGCGAGTGTTCGAATGATCCGCAGCATGACCGCCTTCGCCGCGGTCGAACGCGCCACTGCCGCCGGCACGCTCGCCCTCGAGCTCCGCGCCGTCAACCACCGTTACCTCGAACTGTCGCTGCGCCTGCCCGACGAACTGCGCATGCTGGAGCCGATGCTGCGCGAGAAGATCGCGGCCAAGGTCTCGCGCGGCAAGCTCGACCTCGGCCTGCGCCTGCGCAGCAGCAGTGACGCGCTTCGGCCTTTGAGCATCAACGAGGACCGTGTGGCGCAGCTGGTCGCGCTGCACGACGCTCTTTACGAGCGATTCTCGGGCGTGCAGGTGCAGCTGACCGACCTGCTGGCCTTCCCCGGCGTGCTGGCCGACGCCGGCACCGACATGGACGCGCTGCGCGCCGAGGCGGCATCGCTGGCCGACGCGCTGCTGGCCGATTTCCTTGCCCACCGCGAGCGCGAGGGTAAGGCGTTGGCGGCGCTGATCGAGGAGCGGCTGAAGGCCATCGAAGCCATCATCACCGCCGTCCGCGGGTTCCTGCCCGAGCTGCGCGCGGCCCTGCGCCAGCGCATCGAGACCCGTTTCGCCGAGCTGAAGGTCGAGGTCGACCCGGCGCGGCTCGAGCAGGAGCTCGTTTTGCTGCTGCAACGCGCCGACGTCGACGAGGAGCTCGACCGCCTCGCCACCCACGTCGTCGAGGCACGGCATGCGATGAAGCGCGGCGAGGCGGTCGGCCGCCGGCTGGATTTCCTGCTGCAGGAGTTCAACCGCGAGGCGAACACGCTGGGCTCCAAGGCTGTCGACGCGCGCTTGACCCAGGCCTCGGTCGAGCTGAAGGTGCTGATCGAGCAGGTCCGCGAGCAAGTGCAGAACATCGAGTGATGCCGGGAATCCCATCGACATGAGCCTGCCCAGCACGGCCAACGCCGCCCACCTGCCCGTCGAACGCGGCACGCTGTTCGTTGTCGCCGCGCCCTCCGGCGCCGGCAAGTCCAGCCTCGTCAATGCCGTGCTGGCCCGCGAGCCGGGCATCGCGCTGTCGATCAGCTACACCTCGCGCGCGCCGCGGCCCGGCGAGCGCCACGCCCACCACTATCACTTCGTCGACAAGCCCGAATTCGAGCGGATGATCTTCGCCGGCGACTTTTTCGAGCACGCGCTGGTGCACGGCGACTACAAGGGCACGGCGCGGCAGTCGGTCGAGCCGCAGCTGGCCTCCGGCAAGGACGTGCTGCTGGAGATCGACTGGCAGGGCGCGCGGCAGGTCCGGCAGAAGATCCCGGACGCGATCAGCGTCTTCATCCTTCCGCCGTCCACCGACACCCTCGAGACCCGCATGCGCAACCGCGGCCAGGACAGCGAGGCGGTGATCGCCCAGCGCCTCGCCGCGGCGCAGGAGGAGATGTCGCACGCGCCCGAGTTCGATTACTGGATCGTCAACGAGCATTTCGACACGGCGGCCAACGAGCTGCGCTCGATCTTCATCGCCCACCGCTTGCGCCGCGAGACCCAGGCCCGCCGCCACGCCGCGCTGTTCGCCGGGCTGATGGCCGGCTACGAGGCCTGATGCACCGCAAGTGCTTGATCTGATTGGCGGGCGGGTCGACCTGTTCAGCCCGGGGCGGGGTTCTTCCTTGCCCGCCGGCGGTCCGGCCGCTATCCTGCGCGGTCTTTGAAGGCGTGCCCTCCGGCCCGCCGCGCCGGAGTACCGCATGGCCCGCATCACCGTTGAAGATTGCCTGGATGTCGTGAACAACCGCTTCGAGCTGGTCGTCATGGCCTCGAAGCGCGCCCGCCAGCTGGCCAAGGGCGCCGAGCCGACCCTCGACAACAGCGAGCACGAGGACAAGCCGACCGTCCTCGCGCTGCGCGAGATCGCCGCCCGCCAGATCGACGAAGCCCTGATCGAGAAGGTCGAGAAGGCCGAGCGCGAGCGCCGCGAGCGCGAGGCGCTGGAGTGGGCCGCCGCCGAGGTGGTTGACGACGACCTGAAGGGCAACGACGACTGATCGTCGCCCGCACCGCGCTTGAACACGAAGCCCGCGTCCGCGGGCTTTTTGTTGCCCGGCCCCCGGCCCGCCCTTACATTCGGGGCATGAGTGCCAGTGCTGCGCCCGCACAAGCCGCCCCGACCGCCCCGGACCCGTGCCCGGAGCAGGTCGATGCGCTGGCCGCGAAACTTGCCGACTACCTGCCGCCCGAGCAGATCGCCAAGGTCCGCGCCGCCTACGTGATGGGCGCGCACGCCCACGACGGCCAGGTGCGCAAGAGCGGCGAGGCCTACATCACGCATCCCGTCGCGGTGGCCGGCATCCTCGCTGAGCTGCGCGTCGACTGGGAAACGCTGTGCGCGGCGATCTTGCACGACACGTTGGAGGACACGCCGCTGCCGCGCACCGACATCGTCGGCGCCTTCGGCGAGCCGGTCGCAGCGCTCGTGGACGCGGTCACCAAGCTCGACAAGATCCGCTTCGCCAGCCGCCAGGAGGCGGCCGCCGAGAGCTTCCGCAAGATGATGCTGGCGATGGCGACGGACCTGCGCGTCATCCTGATCAAGCTCTCCGACCGCCTGCACAACATGCGCACCCTCGATGCGATGGCCGACGAATCGCGCCGCCGCATCGCCCGCGAGACGCTGGAGATCTACGCGCCGATCGCGCAGCGGCTCGGCATGAACAAGTTCAAGGCCGAGCTGCAGGACCTCGGCTTCAAGGCCCTGCATCCGAAGCGCTACGCCGTCATCGCCCGGCGGCTGGCCAGCCAGCCGGTGATGCGCCGTGAGGCCATGACCACCATCGAGGCGCAGATCGCCCAGCGGCTGTCGCTGGAAGGGTTGCCGTTTCGCATCGTCGGCCGCGTCAAGTCGCCGTGGAGCATCTATTCGAAGATGCGCCAGGAGCACAAGACGCTCGAGCAGGTGCTGGATGTGTTCGGCTTCCGCGTCGTGGTCCAGCGGGTGATGCAGTGCTACCACGCGCTCGGCGCTGTGCATGCGCTGTACAAGCCGCTGGAGGCGCGCTTCCGAGATTTCATCGCCATCCCGAAGGCCAACGGCTACCAGAGCCTGCACACCGTGCTGTTCAGCACCCACGGCTCGCCGATCGAAGTGCAGATCCGCACCGAGGAGATGGACCTCGTCGCCGAGCGCGGCATCGCCGCGCACTGGGCCTACAAGGCGAACACCGGCGCCGGCGCGAGCAGCGCACAGTCGCGCGCGCAGGACTGGATCCGCGGCCTGATGAGCAGCGAGCAGACGGTGGCGTCCTCGTCGCTGGAGTTCGTCGAGAACGTCAAGGTCGACCTGTTCCCCGCCGAGGTCTACTTGTTCACCCCGAAGGGCGACATCCTCGCCCTGCCGCGCAATGCCACCGCACTCGATTTCGCCTACGCCGTGCACACGAGCATCGGCGACCGCGCCGTCACCGCGCGTGTCGACAAGAAGCTGGTCCCGCTGCACACGCGGCTGCAGAGCGGGCAGAGCGTCGAGATCGTCACTGCGCCGTCGGCGGCCCCCAGGCCCCAGTGGCTGGAGTTCGTCGTCACCTCGAAGGCGCGCACGGCGATCCGCTCGAACCTGAAGAAGCTGCAGCACGAGGACGCCGTGAGCCTCGGCCATCGCATGCTCGACCGCGCGCTGGAGGCGCTGGAAAGCTCGCTCGAGCGCGTCTCCGGCAAGCGCATCGAGAAGTACCTCGCCGAGCACCGCTACCCGCGCCTTGAGGCTCTGCTCGCCGACATCGCCCTGGGTAACCGCATGCCGGCACAGGTCGCGCAAGCGCTGGTCGCCGCGAAGGGCGCCACGCCGGCGCCGACGACGGCGGAGCGCCTACTGATCAACGGCAGCGAGCGCGGCGTGCTGACCTTCGCCACCTGCTGCCACCCGCTGCCCGGCGACGCGATCATGGGCTACCTGTCGGCCGGCAAGGGGATCGTCGTCCATCGGCGCGATTGTCCGAACGTCGAGGCCTTCGCGCGCACGCCGGAGCGCTGCCTGGTCATGGACTGGGACCGCGACGTCAAGGGCGATTTCCTCGTCGCGCTGCGCGTCGAGGTCGACAATCGTCCGGGCGCGCTGGCGCAGGTCGCGGCGGCCATTGCCGAAAGCGACTCCAACATCGACTCGGTCGAATACCGCGAGCGCGACGTCAACCTGTCGGTGATGGAGTTCGGCATTGAGGTGCGCGATGTCGAACACCTCGCCGAAGTGATGCGCCGCGTGCGCCGCCTGCAGGTCGTCCACGTGGTGCGCCGGCTGTAAGCTACGGGCCTCCTTCGCCGAGGCCCGCCATGTCCCGCACCCCGATCACCAGCCCGCACGCCCCCGCCGCCATCGGCCCGTACTCGCAGGCCGTGCGCGCCGGCGGCACCGTGTTCCTGTCCGGGCAGATCCCGCTCGATCCGGCCACCGGCCATCTGGTCGGCGGCGATATCGCCGTGCAGACGCGCCGCGTCTTCGACAACCTGCGCGCCGTCTGCCAGGCCGCCGGCGGCGATCTCGACAAGCTCGTGCGCATCGGCATCTACCTTACCGATCTCTCGCACTTCGCCACCGTCAACGCGGTGATGGGCGAGTACTTCCAGGCGCCGTACCCGGCGCGCTCCACCATCGAGGTCGCCGGCCTGCCGAAGGGCGCCGAAGTCGAAGTCGACGGCATCCTCGTCCTCGACTGACCGATGCCGCGGTCGGCCACGCCGGCGCCCGCGCTGGCCGGAGGCGAGGCGCCGGTGACGCGCCTGCCCGGCGTTGGCCCCGCCGTCGCCGAGAAGCTCGCCGAGCGCGGCATCCACACGCTGCAGGACCTGTGGTTCCTGCTGCCGCTGCGCTACGAGGACCGCACGCGACTGACGCCGATCCGCGACCTGCGTCCGGGCCCGGCGCTGCAGGCCGAAGGCCGCGTGCGCCACGTCGAGCGGCTGTTCCGCGGCCGGCCGATGCTGAAAGTGACGCTGGCCGACGACGATGGCTCGCTGCTGCAGTTGCGCTTTTTCCACTTCCGCAGCCAGCAGGTGCAGGCCTTCCAGGCGGGGCGCCGCGTGCGCGTGTTCGGCGAAGTGCGGCCGGGGCAGGGCGGCTGGGAAATCATCCATCCGAGCTACCGCGTGCTCGGCGACGTCGAGGCGGCGGAGCTCAGCGATCGCCTCGACCCGGTGTATCCGCTCGTCGAGGGCCTCGGACCGGGCTCGACGGTGAAGCTGGTGCGCCTGGCCCTCGCTGCACTGCCGGAGGCGGCCGCTCTGGAGCTTGTGCCGGCGTCGACCTGGCGCGACCTCGACCTGCCGACCCTGCGCGACGCCCTGCTCACCGTGCATCGGCCGCCGGTCGATGCCGATGTCGCGGCGCTGCTGTCCGGCACGCATCCAGCGCAGCAGCGGCTGGCCTTCGAGGAGCTGCTGGCGCACGGGCTCTCGCTGCGCCGCCAGCGCATCGCCCTGCGCGAGCATGGCGCGTTCGCGCTGCCGCCGGCGCGAAAGGCGGTGGATGCTCTGCGCGGCACGCTGCCTTTCGCACTGACCGGAGCCCAGCAGCGCGTGCTCGCGGAAGTCGAGCGTGACCTTGCGCAGCCGGCGCCGATGCTGCGTCTCGTGCAGGGCGACGTGGGCAGCGGCAAGACGGTGGTCGCGGCACTCGCCGCGATGCAGGCCGTCGCCGCGGGGCGGCAGGTCGCGTTGATGGCACCGACCGAGCTGCTGGCCGAGCAGCATTTGCAGAACTTCCAGCGCTGGTTCGAACCGCACGGTGTGAGCGTCTGCTGGCTGGCCGGCAAGGTCATCGGCAAGGCGCGCAAGGCCGCTCTCGCGGCGATTGCCGATGGCTCCGCGCAGGTCGTCGTCGGCACCCACGCGCTGATGCAGGGCGGTGTCGCGTTCGGCGCGCTGGGCCTCGTCATCGTCGACGAGCAGCACCGCTTCGGCGTGCACCAGCGCCTGGCGTTGCGCGACAAGGGCCTTGAGGGCGAGCGCGTGCCGCATCAGCTGGTGATGACCGCCACGCCGATCCCACGCACGCTGGCAATGACGGCCTACGCCGATCTCGATCTGTCGGTGATCGACGAACTGCCGCCCGGCCGCACCCCGGTGGCGACCGTGGCCGTCGCCGCCGAGCGCCGCCCCGAACTGGTCGAGCGCGTGCGTAGGGCCTGCGCGGAAGGCCGGCAGGCGTATTGGGTGTGCCCGCTGATCGAAGAGAGCGAGGAGATCGAGGCGCAGGCCGCGCAGACGACCTTCGAGCAACTCTCCGAAGCCCTGCCGGAGCTGCGCGTCGCTCTGCTGCACGGGCGCATGAAGTCGGCCGAGAAGCAGGACACGATGCGCCGTTTCAAGGCCGGCGAACTTCAACTGCTGGTTGCAACGACGGTCATTGAAGTCGGCGTCGACGTGCCCAACGCCAGCCTGATGGTGATCGAGAACGCCGAGCGTCTCGGCTTGGCACAGTTGCACCAGCTGCGCGGCCGGGTGGGGCGGGGCAATGCTGCCTCGAGCTGCGTGCTGCTGTACCAATCGCCGCTCGGCGCCATCGCCCGCGAGCGGCTCGACGTCATGCGCCGCAGCAACGACGGCTTCGTCATCGCCGAGAAGGACCTTGAGTTGCGCGGCCCTGGCGAACTGCTCGGCACACGCCAAACCGGCCTCGCCGCTTTCCGTATCGCTGACCTCGCCCGCGATGCGCACCTGCTGCCTGAGGTGGCGGCGCTGGCGGACACGCTGCTCGTCGAATCACCGGATGTCGCCGAAGCCGTCATCGCCCGCTGGGTCGGTAGCGCCGCGCGCTACGCCTC
Organism: Silanimonas sp.; assembly: GCA_051660925.1. GTDB lineage: Bacteria > Pseudomonadota > Gammaproteobacteria > Xanthomonadales > Xanthomonadaceae > Silanimonas. Next base: position 9,095 of record JBOFQO010000425.1, read on the forward strand.
GGCGTGATGCGTCACGTGTCGCTGCGAGGCACACTGCCGACCCGCTGACCGCGCCGAGCGCCCCCAGATGTCCGCCGACGACCGCCTTCCCCTGCTGATCGACACCGACCCCGGCGTGGACGACGCCTGGGCCCTGCTGATGGCCTTCGCCAGTCCGCGTCATCGCGTCGTCGGCCTGACGATCACCGCCGGCAACGTTGGCCTTGAGCACACGGTGCGCAACGCGCTGAAGCTCTGCGAGATCGCCGGCGTCGACGTGCCGGTGTATCCGGGCTGCGCGGTGCCGCTGGTGTTCCCGGCCGAAGACGCGGCCTACGTGCACGGCCGCGACGGCTTCGGCGACACCGGCTACCTCGCCCCCGAGCGCCGTGCCGAGGCCGAGCACGCGGCGCTGGCCATGATCCGCCTGAGCCACGCGCACCCCGGCCTGCTGCTGGTCGCCCTGGGGCCGCTAACCAATCTCGCGCTCGCGCTGCGCCTCGACCCGACACTGCCCACGCGCATCGGCCGCCTCGTCGTGATGGGCGGCGCGGTGACGGGGCAGGGCAACACCTCGGTCAGCGCCGAGTTCAACATCGCCTTCGACCCCGAAGCCGCTTACATCGTGTTCGAGGCCTTCGACGCCTTCGACCTCGTCGACTGGGAAGCAGTGCTTCGCCACGGTTTGCCGCACACGGAGGTCGAAGCGTGGCTGGCCGAGCCGACACCGAAGGCAGCCTTCTACCAGGCCATCTCGCGACGCACTCGCGAGTGGTCGGAGGGCCGCCGAGGCACGCACTGGCATTCGGCCGATGGCCTGGCGATGGCTGCCGCCCTTGAGCCCGAAGCCGCCACCGGCTGGGCCCGCCATGCCCTTGAGGTCGAGACCGGCGGCCGGCTCACCCGCGGCGCCACGGTCGTGGATTGGGCGGACCGCTCCGGGCGGCCCGCCAGGGCGCGGATCCTCGCCGGCCTCGATCCGGACCGTTTCCGCCACTGGCTGCGTCTCGCACTGGCCTGAGCCCGGCGGTGCCCGCCACGGCCTGTCGCCCGGCCGTGCCGGAGCGCCTGAACGGGACATCCCATCGGCTTGCCGGGTTGACAGGTACAGGGCTATACTCCTCCTCTTTCCTCGTTCTGACGCATCTTGGGACCCGCTATGAAAGATGGCATCCACCCGAACTACCAGCCGGTCGTGTTCCAGGACGTGACCTCGAACTTCGCGTTTCTCACCCGCTCGACGCTCGGCTCCAAGGAGACGATCAAGTGGGAGGATGGCGAAACCTATCCGCTGATCAAGATCGAAATCTCCTCCGCGTCGCACCCGTTCTACACGGGCAAGAGCAAGCAGATCCTCGACACCGCCGGCCGCGTGGACCGCTTCCGCAAGCGCTACGGCAAGTAATCCGCCGGGCGCGCGCTGCGCGATTCCGTCGATCCGAAGGCCGGCCATCGCCGGCCTTCGTCGTTTGCGGCGCGTGGCGGGTTGGTCGATGGGTGCACCGTCGATGTTCGCGTCGCAGGGCGTGCTCGACGCGGTGTCGCCTTCGCGTGCCCCGCACACCGTCTCCGGACGCTATGCGATACTTGTGAAGACCCGGACGCGCCGCGTCCAGCCCGTTTTCATGCGGCGCGCCGCCGTCCGGCACGCGCCCCGTCCCAAGGAGTGCGAACGTGACCGAACCCACCAGCGTGACCCTGACCGCCGGCGAAAAAGCCGTCACCCTGCCGCTGCTGAAGGGCAGCATGGGTGCCCCCTGCGCCGACATCGGCAAGCTGGCCAAGGAAACCGGTTACTTCACCTACGACCCGGGCTTCATGGCGACCGCCAGCTGCCGCAGCTCGGTCACCTACATCGACGGCGACAACGGTGTGCTGCTGTATCGCGGCTACCCGATCGAGCAGCTGGCCAAGCACTCGAGCTTCCTCGAGGTGGCCTACCTGCTGATGCACGGCGAGCTGCCGAACCGCACGCAGTTCGACGGTTTCGAGCACGAAGTCACGCATCACACGATGATGCACGAGGCGATGAAGACCTTCCTCGGGGGCTTCCGCCACGACGCGCATCCGATGGCGATGCTCTGCGCGATGGTCGGCTCGCTGTCGGCCTTCTACCACGACACGCTCGACCTCGAGGACCCGGAGCAGCGCCGTCTCGCCGCGGTGCGCCTGATCGCGAAAGTCCCGACGATCGCCGCCGCCTGCTACCGCCAGTCGATCGGCTGGCCGATCCGCTACCCGCGCAACAACCTCGAATACACCACGCGCTTCCTGCACATGATGTTCGAGGTGCCAAGCGAGCCGCTGGAACTCAAGCCGGTCGCTGCCAAGGCGCTCGACCTGCTGTTCATCCTGCACGCCGACCACGAGCAGAACGCCTCGACCTCCACCGTCCGCCTGGTCGGCTCGACCGGCGCGAACCCCTACGCCTGCGTCGCCGCCGGCATCGCCGCGCTTTGGGGCCCGGCGCACGGCGGCGCCAACGAGGCCGTGCTGACGATGCTGGAAGAGATCGGCCGCCCGGAGGACGTCGCCAAGGCCGTCGACAAGGCCAAGGACAAGAATTCGGGTTTCCGCCTGATGGGCTTTGGCCACCGCGTCTACAAGAACTACGACCCGCGTGCATCGATCATCCGAGAGATGTGCCACAAGGTGCTGGCCGACCTCGGCGTCAACGACCCGCTGCTTGAGGTCGCCATGCGTCTCGAGGAAGCGGCGCTGAAGGACGAGTACTTCGTCTCGCGCAAGCTCTACCCGAACGTCGACTTCTACTCGGGCCTGATCTACAAGGCGCTGGGCATCCCGACGGAAATGTTCACCGTCATGTTCGCGCTGGCGCGCACCGCCGGCTGGGTCAGCCACTGGCTGGAGCAGCAGGTCGACCCGGAAGCCAAGATCGGCCGCCCGCGCCAGATCTACACCGGCGCCACGCCGCGCGACTACGTGGCCTTCGACAAGCGCTGATCGGCAGACAGCGTTACCGGCCTAGCGAAGCCCCGCGCGAAGCGGGGCTTTCGCGTTGTGGGGCGCATCGACGACACCGGTCGTGGCACTGCCCTGCACGTTCACCGGCCGCTTGCCGCGTGGCGTCGCTGGCATCGCGGCGGCGCGCAGGCGGCGGTAGCCGAAGTACTTCATCGCCGTCCGCGCGCTCTGCGTCCACTGCTTCGGCCGGCCGCCGAAATAGGCGTCAAGGCCGTGGTTCATCATCGTGTCGCCGGTGTCGAGCCATCGCGTGTCATTCGAGAATAGGAACGCGGCGCCGAACACGTGGGCGATCAGCACGTTGAGGTCCTGCGTGCTGTCGTCGTCGTAGGGATTGCTCTGGCAGCCCCACAGGTAGCGGAACGCCCGGCCGTTGCTGGTGCGTGCGCTGTCGCGGAACCAGCGCGCCGAGTTGACGACCACCGGCCCGATCCGCGCGTCGCCGCTGACGAGGTAGGCGTCCATCAAACCGTCGACCAGCAGTGACGTCATGAACGGCGACGCCCCGCGCGGTCCCACCGCGCATTCGCTGGGATCGGAGCGGTTGACGTCGCGCTCGAAGGCACCGCTCGCGGCCTGCCAGGCGATCGCGTCGTCGACGACCGTGCGCAGCGCCGCGCCCACGGCCGCGTCGTCCGGGGCGACGGCGCGGTAGGCGGCGAGGCCCATCAGCACCCAGGCCATGTTGCGCTCGGTGGCGCGCAGGTCGCCGCGCGCCATCAGCGCGGGCAGGTTCTGGCGGAAGGCTTCGCCGAGGCCGCGCACCGCGGCCAGCGACGCGGGGTCGCCCGTGAGCAGGTAGTCGTCGAGCATCCCTTGGCTGGGCATGCGCCGCAGCGACGCCCATTGCAGCGGCGTCGCCGCATTCCAGGTGTTCTCGCAGGCGAACACGGCGACCGTGCTGTTCGCGAACCACTTCAGGTCGTTGCTGCGCGACCAGCGCAGCTCCTCGCGCGCGCGGCGGTAGCTCGCGGCGCTGGGGCGGTAGGCGAAGCGCTGGTAGAAGGCGTGCGTGGCGTCGTAGTAGGTGCGGTGATTGGATGTCGAGGCGCAGTTGAGGCCGTACGTGCCCCAGGCCGGGCTCATCCGTGACAGTGCGTTGTCGGACAGCGTTTCCCAGCGCGCGAAATCCGCGTTGTCGACGCCGGCCTGCTGGAAGCCGAGCGCGAGGCTCTGCGCGTGCCAGCGCGGCGGCAGGAGGGCGCTGACCGGCCCGTCGGGGTTGGCGGAGAGCGGGCCGGCCTCGCGCGTCCGCGGCTGGCCGATTTCGATGCGCCACTGCGCGCTCGCGCCCTGCGCCAGGCTCGCGCGGAAGGCGACCAGCACCGAGCGCTGCGTGCGGTCGCCCGGCCATCGCGCCAGCGAGGTGGAGTACGCGGGAACCTCGGCGCCCGAGGCGTCGCGAACGCGGACCAGCGACGCGTCGAGCAGCGTGCCGGGCGGCAGCGGAACGCCGAGTGAGACGACCACGTTGTTCGCCGCGCCGCCGTCGGCGACGAGGGTCAGCGGAATCGCCTGGGCTTCGCCGCGGAGCTGCGCGACGGCGGGCGGCGTGATCGCCGTCAGCAAGGCAAGAAGAACGGGCAGTTGCCGCAGGAAACCGAGCATGGCGGACTTGGCGATCAGCGGGGGGTGGGCGGAGGCTAGTTCGCCGCCCTCCCCGCGGGTGTGACGTGGCTCGCAGTCCGTTCCGGCTCAGAACACGTCGAAGGCTTCTTCCTGCACCTCGCCGGCCTCGGTGCCGAAGCCGCTCGCCATCATCCGGTCGTAGTCCTCCGACTTGACGTAGTCGATGCGGCCGCCGGGCGTGCCTTCCGGCAGGAGGCCGCCGGTGGCGGGATTGATCGTCACCGTCAACAGGCCGGGCGGCGGCGGCGGGTCGGCCACCGGCACGTCCTTCAGCGCGGCGCCCATGTAGCTGATCCAGATCGGCAGCGCGGCGCGGCCGCCGTACTCGCCTCGACCCAGCGGGGTGAAGTCGTCCTTGCCGACCCAGACGGTCGTCGCCAGATCGCCGCCCAGCCCCGAAAACCAAGCGTCGCGGTGATCGTTGGTCGAGCCGGTCTTGCCACCGATGTCGGCGCGGTCGAGCACCTTCGCTGCCGTGCCGGTACCGCGTTGCACGACGTCCAGCAGCAGCGACCGCACCAGGAAAGCGGTGCGCGGGTCGATGGCGCGCGGGGCCGTGGTCTGCTCCGGCGGGCCGGGGCGGTCCACGGGCTCGTTGCTGGCGCCGGTGCGGGCGACGCCCGTTCCCTCCGCCATGGCGTCGATCGCGGCAGGTGCTTCTGGCGCCGCGGCGACCGCGCCGAAGTTGAAGCCATCCACGACCGTGGGCTGGCCGCCGGCCGCACCGACAGGGCCGGCGCAGGTCGGGCACGCGCGCGCGGGGTGGTGCTCCATCACCACGACACCGTTGCGGTCCTCGACGCGGGCGATGAACCACGGATCGATCCGGTAGCCGCCGTTGCCGAAGGCGGCGTAGCCGCGTGCCACGGAAAGCACCGTCAGCGACGAGGTGCCGAGCGACATCGACAGGTTCGCGGGCAGGCTCTCCGGCGCGAAGCCGAACTGGGTGATGTAACGCTGCGCGAACTGCACGCCGATCGCATCCAGCAGACGGACGGACACCAGGTTGCGCGACTGCACCATCGCCTCGCGCAGGCGCATCGGGCCGGCGAAGTCGCCGCGGTCGTTCTGCGGGCGCCAGACGTTGCCGGCGCGGTCGCGGAACACCACGGGCGCGTCCATCACGATGGTCGCCGGCGTGTAGCCGCGTTCGAAGGCCGCCGAGTAAACGAAGGGCTTGAAGCTTGAGCCCGGCTGGCGCTGCGCCTGCGTGGCGCGGTTGAACTTGTTCTGCGAGAAGCTGAAGCCGCCCACCAGCGCGCGCAGGGCGCCGGTCTCGGCCTCCAGCGACACCAGGGCGCCCTGCGCCTGCGGCAGCTGCACGAGCTGCGGCTTGCTGTCCTTGTCGAGGCGGAAGCGCACGACGTCGCCGGGCTTCAGCGCCTGCGCCGGCGTGCGGCCAGTCCAGCGCAGGCCCGCCGCCGGGAGTTCCAAGGCCGGCTCGGCGACAGTGCGCAGCACGGCGCGCGTGGCGTCGGTGTCCAGCACGACGGCGCGCTGCAGATCGGGAATGGTGGGGAAGCGCGCCAGCGCGCTGCGCAGGGCTTCGTTGTCGAGCGCGGCGGCCTCCTCGATACGGCCCTCAGCGCCGCGCCAGCCATGGCGCTGGTCGTACTCGATCAGGCCGTTGCGCACCGACGCGACGGCGGCGTTCTGATCGGTCGACTTTAGTGTCGTCACGACTTTGTAGCCGCCGGTCAGCGCGTCGGCGCCGAAGCGCTCCTCCATCGCCTGGCGAACCATCTCCGCCACGTAGGGCGCATCGACTTCGACAGGCGGCTCGTGCGGGCGGGCGTTGTTGGGTTCGGCAAGGGCGGCCTCGTACTCGGCGCGGTCGATCACGCCCAGCTCCAGCATGCGCGGCAGCACGTAGTGGTTGCGGCGCTCCATCGCGCGTGCCGGGTTGCTGATCGGGTTGGCGCTGGACGGGAACTTTGGGATGCCGGCCAGCGTCGCGGCCTCGGCGATCGTCAGCTCGTCCAGGGTCTTGCCGTAGTAGAACTCGGCCGCCGCGGCGACCCCGTAGGCGCGGTTCCCGAAAAAGATCTTGTTGAGGTACAGCTCGAGGATCTCGTCCTTGCTGAGCTCCCGCTCCATCTTGATGGCCAGCAGCATCTCCCGGAACTTGCGGATGTAGCTGTATTCGTTGCTCAGGTAAAAGTCGCGGGCCACCTGCTGGGTGATCGTGCTGCCGCCTGGCACGCGCGTCCGGTCGGTCGAGACGATCAGCCAGATCGCGCGGAAAATGCCATTGAAATCAAGGCCTTCATGCTCATAGAAGCGCGCGTCCTCGGCGGCCAGGAAGGCCAGCTTCACGCGCTCTGGAATGGACTCGATCGGGGCCGGGTAGCGACGCGTCTCACCGTACAGTGCGATCAGCTTCTGGTCGGCCGAGTAGATCGACAGCGGCAGCTGAAGCTCGATCTGGCGCAGCTCCCGCACGTCGGGCAGCTGCGGCCAGGCCGTCCAGATGATGGCGCCGACGGCGAGGAAGCCGAGCAGGCCGACGGCCAGTCCGGCCAGCAGGAGGCGTCGCAACCAGCGCAACCAAGGGCGCATCAGGGGGTGTCTCACGGCGGGGAGGGCGGAGTATACGGGCGGCCGAGGCCCCGCTGGGGCGGGGTCGGGCGGGACCCGGGCAGGGTGGGGTGTTAAGCAGGCGTTGCGGTTGACACAGTTTTCTGCTTTTAATGTTCCGGCGCATTAATCTCACGTAAGCGCCCGTGGGAAGGGGAGAAACCGATGGGTTTGTTCAGTCCATCCAGGGTTCCGCTGGTCGGGATCGACATCAGTTCGACGGCCGTGAAGCTGCTCCAGCTCAGCCAGGTCGGCAATCGTTACCGGGTCGACCACTACGGCGTGGAGGCCCTGCCGCCGAACGCAGTGGTCGAGAAGAACATCGTTGAAGTCGAAGCGGTGGGCGAGGCGATCAAGCGCGCGCTCAACCGCTCCGGCAGCAAGGTCAAGCACGCTTCCGTCGCCGTGTCGGGCGCCGCGGTGATCACCAAGGTGATCAGCATGTCGGCGGACCTCGACGACGACGCGATGGAAGATCAGGTGCAGCTCGAGGCGGCGAACTACATCCCGTTCCCGATCGACGAAGTCAGCCTCGATTTCGAAGTGCTTGGTCCGGTGCCGTCCAGCCCGGAGAACGTGCACGTCATCCTCGCCGCGTCGCGAACCGAGAACGTCGAGCTGCGCCAGCAGGCCCTAGAGCTCGGCGGGCTGACGGCGAAAGTCGTCGACGTCGAGGTCTTCGCGCTTGAGAACGCCTTCAAGCTGGTCGCCGACCAGCTCGGTGTCGGCAAGGACGCGATCGTCGCCCTGGTCGACATTGGCTCAACGATGACGACGCTGAACGTCATCCGCAACGGCCGCAGCATCTACTCGCGCGAACAGGTCTTCGGCGGCAAGCAGCTCACCGACGAGATCATGCGCCGCTACGGCATGAGCTACGAGGAAGCCGGCGCCGCGAAGCGTCAGGGGGGCCTCCCCGAAAGCTACGAGCCGGAAGTGCTTGAGCCGTTCAAGGAGGCGATGGTTCAGCAGGTCAGCCGCCTGCTGCAGTTCTTCTACGCCGGTTCCGAGTTCAACCGCGTCGACCAGGTCGTGCTGGCCGGTGGCTGCGCGTCCATCACCGGCGTCGACCGCATGGTCGAGGAACACCTCGGCATCCCGACGGTGGTCGCCAATCCGCTCGCGAACATGGGCCTCGGCCCGCGCGTGCAGGCTCATGCCCTGCAGCAGGACGCGCCCTCCTTGATGATCGCCTGCGGCCTGGCCCTGAGGAGCTTCGACTGATGGCACGCATCAACCTATTGCCGTGGCGCGCCGAGCGCCGCAAGCAGCGCCAGAAGGACTTCGTGACCCTGCTCGGCGGCGCGCTGATCGCGGGCGTCGCGTTGGTCTTCGCGGGCTCCTGGTACTACGACCAGCAGATCGAGGGCCAGACCGGGCGCAACGATTTCCTGAAGACGCGCATCACCGAGGTCGAGGGGCAGATCAAGGAGATCGAGGAACTCGAGGCGCGCAAGGCCAGCTTGCTTCAGCGCAAGCAGGTGATCGAGGACCTGCAGGCCGACCGCTCGCAGAACGTCCGCCTTTTCGAAGAGCTGGTGCGCACCATCCCCGATGGCGTTCGCCTGATCACCATCCAGCAGACGGGTTCCGAGCTGAAGCTCTCGGGCCGGTCGCAGTCGGAGTCGCGCGTCAGCGCCTACATGCGCAACCTCGAGGCCAGCGGCCTGATCAACAACCCGCGACTCAGCATCATCAAGGCCGGTGATTCGACCGCTGCGGCCGGTTCGTCCGCGCCTCCGACGACGCCTACCGATCGTTCCCTGCCGTTCGGCTTCGAGATGACCGTGACGCTGCGCTCGACCAGCGACGAGGCGGAGGCCGATGGCGAGACGCCGACGGACGCCGTGCCGAGCAACGTGCCCGCCGCCGCGGCCCAGGCCTCCTGAGGACCCGACCATGGCCAAGAGCAAGTTCAAACTCAGCGACGTCAACAACCTCGACTTCAACAACACCGGCGGCTGGCCGCAGGAAGCGAAGATCGGCGCCTGCGTCCTGGCGATCATCCTGATCGTCTTCCTGGGCTGGTATCTGGTGATCCGCGAGAAGCAGGGCACGCTGGAAACGCTGGAAGGCGAGGAAGGGACGCTGCGCACCAAGTTCGAGGGCTTGGCGGCGAAGGCCGCCAATCTTGAGCCGCTGAAGGCGCAGCTTGAGCAGATGGAGCAGATGCTCAAGCAGATGCTCCGCCAGTTGCCGTCGAAGACGGAGATGCCTGACCTGATCGTCGACATCTCGCAGACGGCCCGCGCCACCGGCATCAACAACGAACTGTTCCAGCCCGGCGCCGAGGCCACCAAGGACTTTTACGCCGAGCAGCCGATCACGCTCGAGATGAGTGGCACGTATCACCAGTTCGGCCGCTTCGTCAGCGGTGTGGCGTCCCTGCCGCGCGTTGTGATCATGACCTTCCACGACATCTCGCTGGCGCCGAAAGAGCCCGCGCAGGGCCAGCCTGCGCTGCCGCCGGGCACGCTCGGATTGAAGGGCACGATCAAGACCTACCGCTACCTCGATGAATCCGAGATCGCGGAGAACGCCGCCGCCGAGAACGCGGCAGCTCAAGGCGGCACCGTTCCGCAGGGAGGCCGGAAATGAAGACAACTCTGACCAGAACCCTGCTTGTTTCGGCCGCCGCCCTCGCTCTCGCCGGCTGCGGTCGCAGCACCGCCGATCTCGAAGCCTGGGTCGCGGAAGTGAAGGCCCGACCGGCGCCGCCGCTCGACGCGCTGCCGCCGCTTCGGACCTTCCCGCCCTACGAATACACCGCGGATACGCTGCGCGACCCGTTCTCGGCGCCGGTGGGCAACCGCGAAGCCGCGGGCCCGCGGCCCGATCCGAATCGTCGTAAGGAGGCCTTGGAAGCCTTCCCGCTCGACGCGCTGCGGATGGTCGGAACGATCGGCACGGGGGCGAACACCGTCGCGCTCGTGCTGGCGCCGGACAAGGTCACGTACCGCGTTCGCGTCAACAATTACCTGGGGCAAAGCGACGGCCGCGTGGCATCGGTCGCCGCCGAGCGCATCGAGATCGTCGAGCTGGTGTCCGACGGTGCGGGTGGATGGCTCGAACGGCAGGCCAGCTTGGCCTTGGATGAGAAGTGATGGGGACGCGCATGACAACCTCGACGACTGAAGGCGCACAGATGAGCACGAAGAAAATCGCGGCCCGTGCCGCTCTGGCCGCCTGCCTGCTTTGGACGGCGGCGTTCCCGGCCCTTGCGGCCAACACCCTGAAGGACGTCCGCTACGCCACCGGCAGCGGCGGCAAGGTGGACATCACGTTCGAGTTCGAGCAGCCGGTTGGCGCAGTGAACGCGTTCACCACCGACGTGCCGCCGCGGATCGCGATCGACTTCCCGGAGACCGACAACGGCTTCGAGGCACGACGCCTCGCGGTCGGTTCGGGCGCGGCATCGGCGGTTTCCGTCGTGGAGGCCGGTGGGCGCACCCGTGCGGTTGTCGACCTGTTCCGCAACGCCGGCTACACGACGCGCAGCAATGGCAACCTGCTGGTGCTGTCGCTCGAAGCCGGTGCCGCCTCCGCGGTCGCGACCACCGGGACCGCGTCGCCGGATCCAGCCAAGCGCATTGACTCCGGCATTCGCGTCTCGGCGGTGGATTTCCGCCGTGGCGAAGACGGTTCGGGTCGCGTGATCCTGCGTTTCAACCAGGAAGGCGCGCAGGCCAGCTTGCGCCGTGATGGCGACCGCCTGTTCGTCGACATCGAGAATGCGCAGCTGCCGCCCGAACAGGCGCGCCGCCTGGACGTCACCGACTTCGCGACGCCTGTGACCCGCCTCGACCCCTCGTCGAAGGACGGTGGCACGCAGCTCGTGATCGCGACCGAAGGCCTGTTCGAAACCAGCGCCTACCAGACCGGCAACGAGTACGTCCTCGAGGTCACGCCGAAGGGCACGACCACGGCGGCCGTGGGGCAGGCGGGGGCGGCGGCACAGCCGCAGCGCTACGCCGGCAAGCCGGTGACCTTCAACTTCCAGGACGTGCCGGTGCGCACGATCCTGCAGCTGGTCGCCGAAGAGTCAGGACTGAACATCGTCGCGGCCGATACGGTGCAGGGCAACCTGACGCTGCGCCTGATCAACGTGCCGTGGGATCAAGCGCTCGACGTGGT
>JBOFQO010000426.1:0-2009 GCA_051660925.1 Silanimonas sp.
GGCACCGAGTTCGAAGCCTTCGGCGACGCGCTGCCGGCGGCGATGGTGCTCTCCTTCGTCGGCGAAGGCATGCCGCTGATCTACAACGGCCAGGAGGCCGGCAACCCGAAGCGGCTCGAATTCTTCGAGCGTGACCCGATCGAATGGCGAGAGCATCCGATGCAGGATTTCTACGCCCGCCTGATCGCGCTGCGCACCGCGAACACCGCCCTGCACGCCGGCCGCTGGGGCGCGCGCATGGTGCACGTGCCCCGCGACCGCATCGGCAAGGTCTTCAGCTTCGTGCGCCAGAATGAGCGCGAGAAAGTGTTCGCGGTGTTCAACTTCACCGGCGAGGAACAGCGCCCCACCTTCAAGGAGGCGCTCTATCCCGGCGAGTACACCGACTGGGCGAGCGGCGAGCGCGTGACCCTTCGCGAAGGCGAGCCGATCACTCTGCCGGCTTGGGGTTGGACGGTCTTTATCGGCACTCCGTCGGCGCCGGCCCCACGCGACTGAGCGGGATGTCGCCGCTGCGCCCGGCGAGCTCGCCGACGGTGAAGCGGTAGCTGATCTGCCCGCTGCTGCAGCCGGTGAAGTCGATCGTTGCCTCGCCGACCTGGCGGATGCTGGTCGGCTCGTTGCGGTCGAGGCGGCCGCCGGTCGTTTCGAAGATCGGCACCGCGCTGAGGCGCGTTGCGGCTGGGTCGACGTTGCCGAGTTGCAGCGTGTACCAGCGGTAGTCGGCCGGGCCGCTCGCCGCGAAGGTGTACCAGGCACCGAACAGCTGGCGATCGACCGGGTTCAGCTCGAACAGCAGGCCTTGCCCCGCGGTCGCCGGCTCGAACCACGCGCCGGAGTTCAGGAAGCCGCGCGGTGCGTTCGCCGCCGGCGTGGCCTCGTCGCAGGCGACGTTCGACAGCAGGCGCTGCAGCACGACCTGGCCACTGCGTCCGCCGGCGGCGGCGTTGAACTGGAAGTCGAGCACGGCCTCGGTGCAGCTGCTGAAGGTCAGCGTCGCGGTGCCCAGCGCGACCGGCGCGCCGGCCGACGCGCCGTTGTCGAAGACGTTGGCGTTCGGGCGGCCGATGGTCAGCGGGAACACACGGCCATCGACGCTGCCGATGCCTTCCAGCGCGAACCAGTCTTGCTCGGCGACGCCGCCGACCCGATCGGTGTAGGTGAACCAACCGGCGAACAGGTACGGCGCCGCCCCGCCCCGCGCGCTGCTGGTGTAGAGCTCGATCATCAGGCCCTGGCCCGCGGTGGCCGGCTCGTACCACGCGCCGGACAGGTCGAACTGGTTGGCGGTCTGCGGCCGCGTGCTTGCCGCCGTTGTCGACTTGAACTCGGCGCTGACGCCGCCGATGGTCAACGTTGTCGTTGTGGTGACGCTGGCGCGCGCGGCGCTGGTGTGACGCACGCAGATGCGCTGGCCTTCGGTGATGCTTGCTGCGGCATTCGTGTACGTGCCGGTGCAGCCGACGGAATGCGTGCCGTCGACGACCGTCACCGGCGCGGCGCCGGTGAGGCCGCGGATCTCCGCTGGCGCCGAGGTGATCGTGCTCGAGGCGGCCACGCCGGTCTGCGCCGTCAGCGCGAAGGCGTCGGGGATGGTGTCGACCGAGCCCGCGGTAGCGCCACCGGCCGCCGTGGTCGAGGTGAAGGGTACGGCGAGCGTACCGACGCGCAACGTCGTCGTGACGCTGGTGCTGCCGGTGCGCGCGCTGGTGTGGCGCACGCACAGCGCCGTGCCGTTGACGATGCTGGTCGCTGCTGCGCTGAAGCTGCCGTCGCAGCCGATCGACACGTCGCCGTTCTCGACGCTCAGCGGCGTCGCGACATTGATGCCGCCGATGCGCACGCTGCTGGAGACGATCGGCAAGCTGAAGCCGACGCTGCTGCGCGCCGCGAACTGCACGGCGTCCGGCGTGGTGTCCGGCGTGGCGGTGCCGTTGTTGGTCAGGCGGAACGTGACTTCGCCGCTGGTGCCGGCGATCGATGCCCGCACGACGTAGGTGCCCGGCGTG